>NZ_CP047236.1:0-162832 GCF_009856645.1 Gordonia sp. JH63
GCAACGGCGTAACGGCTTAGCGACGTAACGTTGAGCGCCCGGCTCTTACAGGCAGTTCCAGCATTGTTGCAGTCACAACGTTCAACGATGGAGGATGGCAATGGCAAAGATCGTCGTGCACCACTCCCGAAAAGGAGGGGTAGGTAAGAGCACGGGAGCGTACGAGCTCGCTCACCTACTTGATGCGGTCCTCGTCGACTTCGAACACGACGGTGGGGGAGTGACCGGGAAGTGGGGGTATCGGCCGTTGGACCGGCTCCGCATTCCCATCATCGACGCTCTCCAAAGCGGCCGTACCCCGCGCCCGTTGAAAGGGCACGGCAAACCACGCCTCGTTCCCGGCCACCCCGACCTCTACGACCAGATGCCCCAGCACGACGTCGTTGCCGACGCCCTCGAACGGTGGGCTGGGGAGTGGGACACCGAATGGGTCATCGTTGACACACATCCCGGCATTTCCCCAGCCGCGGCCGGCGCCCTCAGCGTTGCTCACGCCGTCATCGTGCCAACTCCCCTCAGGAATCTGGACCTGACGGCCACGGAGGAACTGATCAACGACATGCCTGACTATCCGCTCATCATCTCACCAACGATGATTCCGCCCGTTCCGCCCGAGGCTGAACTCAGAAGGCTCGCGAGAGCAGTCGAAGGCACTCCCGTCCAGGTTGGCCCTCCGATTCCTCGTGCAGTGGCGGTGGAAAGAAGGACGAAAAGGATCGCCATCACCTCAGAGAACCCTCCGGCAAAGGCTCTTCAGCCTGTCGCTGAGGCATATGAGAAGACCGCTAAATTCGTCCAGGAGTACGTCCGATGAGTGGACTCGATGACATGGCCCAAGCTCGACAGAAGCGCGCACGGGCTCGTTCAATGCCACCACCGCGGCACACGGCGCCCGCCACGGTTGCCGCGCCGGTCACGGCCCAGGTGTCCGCCCCCGAGCCGCCTGACACCACAGCCAGCGCACCAGCTGCCGTGCAGCATTCATCGCCTACCGAAAAGCAGGAGCCCGCGGCGGCATCCGCAACTCCGCCGAGCGCAGCGAGTACGACGCGACGCACCGTCGGCCCAAGCACGATCTACTTCGACGAGCCGACTGACGACTGGCTCGAAGAGGTGTGCATCACCGGCCGACGCACTAAACCTCGAATCGACTCGCGCAGCGCTATCGCGCGATATGCCGTCCGCAAGCTAATGAACGAGATGACGCCAGAGCAGGTCATCGAGGCAATCCGCGCCGAAAGTGCAGCAAGCACACACACGAAGCCGGGTCGGCCCCGCCACTAACGTTGTAACGGCACAACTACACAACGTTAGTTTTCGGCGTGCTAATCGTCTGACCGGCCAGTTCAGGAGGTCCTGGTGGTGATTGGAGCACCACCAGGACCGACGACCAACAGAATGGAGCTGTTGATCTATGCCCGACCTTACCCACGCCCGCAACACCACCGCGGGCGCGACTAACACCGCCAGCGTGGCCACCGCAGTCTTCCTGAGCCTCGTGGTCGTTGCGGCCTCATTCACTCTGAGCTTCACAGCCCTGAGCGACCTCGCCCGCATGTCCGGGGCCATCCCCGGTCGCTTGTCCTGGCTCTTGCCCGTCGTAATCGACGTCTTCATCCTGCAAGCCACCTGGTGTGTCTACGTGGCGACAAAGCGCCGCGACGATGCCGGCAAGCGCTACCACTTCTCAATGCTGGCCATCTTTAGCACGGTAAGCGTCGCGGGTAACGCAGGCCATGCGTACCTGGTCGCCGGTGACCCTGGAATCACGCACGGTCTCATGGCAGTGGCCATCGCCATGGTCGCACCGCTGGCACTGCTGGCGAGCATCCACGGACTCGTCATGCACGTATGGGCAGGTGGGGGAGGAGCGGCGCCATCGCGTGACGACCACGCTCAAGAACCAGGGGAAATTCAGCTCGAATCCTCGCGCCACGCGCACACCGAGCCCACCGCTGGTGCACCCCATGCACAACCCCAGGTCAATCCGGCACTAGCGCAGGCGACGGATACCGCGGACTCCGAGCAGGCACACGTCTTGGACCAGGCGCACACCCTCCCGATCGACCTCGATGTGCACGTCACCGACGACGACCTCCAACTCGCCCGTCTCGTGTGCAGCAGGGGGCGGGTCCAGAGCGACGAGTCCACTGTTGCGCGCGTGCTTGTGCGTGAACGAAACGGTGCTTCGCGGGAGGAGACGGCCAAGATCGTCGGCGTGCACAGGACCACGATCAGTCGCTGGATCGACATAGCGGACGAATGCCGATCCGCCTATCCGGCGCACTCCCAGTCATTTGTGGAAGCCGTATGACATGCACCCCGTGTGCATACGCGGTGCGTAGTGCGGCGAGGAGCAACCCCCGCGGGGAGTGACACGCGCCCTTAAGGCGTGAGGTTGAGGAGGCGAGGGCGCAAACCCCGGTTCGTGCTGCTGCTTCCCGCCGCGTTCCCCCGGACGTTGCAATCTGTGCGGTCACCCGGGCGCACGCACGATGAGGGTCAAGAGCGTCGAGTCGCCCGGCGCCGATCACGCCTGGGGTCCGGCAGTTCGCTGATCACGACCTTCACCGACGCAGAGCGCGCCGCACGTAGACACCAGCGTCGACGTCCTCGATGGGGTCAGCAGCGATGTGACGGGCTAGTTGTTTCTGGCAGACCAGCTATGCCTGTGCGCCAGCCTTGTTTGGCGACATCTCGCGATTTCGTCTGAACGTAGGGGTCGCGGGCCGCTCTCATGCTGAAAGATGTCGGTGCCCCTGGATAAGGTGGAGGCGCCAGACACTGTTTCGGCTGTGAACGGAGGATCGTGTGATGCGCGGCTATCCACGTGACGAAGTCGTGTCTCAGCCTGCGAGCACTGCCGCCGAGCGCGCCCTCTACGCCGAGCTGTGCGCCGCTCGCGACAGGGTCGCCTCACTCGAGTCGACGGTGGAGACGCTGAACCGCTCGCTCGGGCAGCTGGCCATCTCCACCGATCGTGTCACCGACATCGCAGATCGTCTTGCCCGATCCAACGACGATCTCCGCGCAAGAGCAGCACGTCGCACGATGCTCGAGTGGTTCAACTCCGCAATCGCCGATCTGGCGACACGCCAGCAGCTGGCGTACCAGGACAGCGTCATTCGGCTAGACGAGCGCGTCGCCGCCTATCACCGGGGTCAGGGAACCGCCATTTCCGAGCGGATACGGTCGCTGGTTGCCGGCGCCGAGATATGTCGCCGAAACCCCAGCGGCCTGAGTGAGTGGATTCGATCTGAGCAGACGGACTGGAAGCAGCGCCTCGCCGACCCTACCGTTGCAAGCCTCGTAGAGCCCGCACAACTACACACCCGTGACGGATGGATCGCCGAAGTCGGCACCCACCTGCAGTGCCTAGATGAACTGGTCGCCCTCACGGAAAACACGCCGGGCTTGTCAACTCCAACCCGGTCAACTACCAAGCGTCAGCAGTCGCCGCACTAATAGATCTCGGGGAATCGATCGACTGGCGGATGGCGCCGCTGTCTGCGAGAGAAATTGAGATGGACTGGTTCCGCCGCAACAATTTCCGCGCCGGGTGGTGGCAGGACGAACGCTGTCCCGGGGAGACCGCGATTGCAGAATTCAGGGTGAGTCGCCGATGACTTGGGTCGGCCCAGCTTGATGGTCGGTCCTCGGACTCGCAGAGGAGTCGCGGCGGTGCCCGTCCGCCCACGAAACGATCTTGACGACTGGGGAACCTTCCGGAGGTGCGGAGGCAACTGACTCTGTGAGGGTCGTAGCAGCGACCCTCCTTTATCCGGATTGGAGAACAACTCTCATGGCAACAACCTCGACTCGTCTGCTCGCCGGCGCTGTGCTCGCTGCGGGACTGGCCGGCCTTGGAGCGGGTGTCGCGACCGCGGCGACGGGCCCGTTCGTTTCGGACTTCGGAATCCACCAAGTGCACGGCGGTGCCACCGAAAGTCAGGAGCCCTTCACCTTCACATTCGGTGCGGAGTACGGCGATCCAGTTGACAACGACGACTTCACCCGCCGTGGCTACGGCGATCCGATCGGTGACGCTGGGCAGCCGAAGGTATTCCGCCCCTGACATCCGGGGTGAGTTCGGTGCCCGGACCCGCAGTGGCGGGTCCGGGCACCACTGTCTGCAGGGAGACGACGACGTGCGCGATGTCGTCGGTCAGTGTGCTCGTTGGTCGGCGGTCGTCAGGATCAGGTATTGGGCCGAGGCCTGTTGGTGAGCATCGGTTTTGGTGTTGCCGATGACCTGGGCGCCGTATCGCCCGACCGTCAATGCGCAGCTGTGTGCCTGGCTTGTCGGGTGCTTTTGGCAGGAGGCGATGGGCAAGCCTGGTGGATTGTCGGCGCCGGTCCAGCCGCGGGTGCGGTTGGACCCGAGGAAGCTGTCGAGATAGGTGCGCGCGCCCTCGGCGGTGTCCGCGCGGAAGACCGCCGAGTTCTCCACTGCGTAGGCATCCGAGCCAATCTTGGTCAGCACCTCGAAGTCGGTGACGGGGTCGGTGCTGGTGTGGGCGATGCCGCGGGGCCCGTACACCGCTCCGCGGGCCACGATTTCGCCGTCGACCACGACGTCGCGGCCGCCACTGGCGTTCACCAGGGCGGCCGTGATCTCGGGGTAGGTCGAGGTGATCATGCTGAGGTTGCGGCTCAACAGCGACACCTCGCCGCTGGCGACTCGGGCGATACAGCGCTGGCCATCGAACTTCATCTCCCAGGACCAGCCTGAACCCGACGGGGGAGGACCAGGAGTCGCGAGCATTGGCGCCATTCCCGCCATCTGCCCTCCTGATCGTCTGTTTGCCGTGTCACGACTGAGGCCGTCGACCCGATACGGGTCGACGGCCTCAGTGTGTAGGTGGACGGTGCCGGTCAGTGCGCCTCTCGGCGAGTGGCCGCACGCAGCGGCGGAAAGGGGTGAGGCCCGGGGCAATGAGCCCGCCACCGTCACACCAGTCAACGGTGACCCCGCCCGCGGTATTCCGCGCGGGCTGGCCGGTCTACTCGGCGAGCTTGGCAACCGCCTGGGCCCAGAGGAAGAACTTGTTGGTGCCCAGGTCCCGCACGGTCTTGATATTGAACGCCGCCTGAAGTTTTTCGGCGTCGCCGTCGCTGACGCCTTGCAGCGCCGCGACAGGTGCGTCGGCCAGCTCGGCCAACGACTTGTCTTCGTATGCCTTGTCGAACTTGTCCGCAATTCCAGCCATGACCACTCCTTGAGAGTTCTCGACGACAGGGTTCGCAGCACCCGGGAAGGGAGCCGCGACCGCAGCCTAAACCGCCGTCACCACGATTCGAAAGGACCGCCGTGACGGCGTGTGGGCTACCGGCCAGGGTCAGGTTCCTTGCGTAGCGAGGGTCCGTCGTGCTGGGCCACCATTGCTTGTGCCTCGTGACGGCGCCGCTTGAGCAGGCCGATCAGCAGTCCGATGAGCGCTCCGATTGCAGCGACTCCGAGGGCAATCAGGAACGAGCCGATGGCCAGGCCAACGGTGAAGCTGCTCTGCTCAACCGTGGTATCTCCAGCCTCGTCGTATACCTGCCCCGCATCCGCCAGGAGCGAGACGATGGCGAGAGTGCCGCCGAGCACGAAACCCACGAGGGCGCCCCACCAGACGTAGCGGGACCTGGTTTTCGGGGCGCTACTCATTGCGCTCTTCTCCTCGTAGGTGTGTCGATGCCGCTGGCGGTCAGCGCTATTCGCAGGCGACGCCGTCGCCGTCGCGGTCGAGCTTGCGGCTGTATCCGGGCTGGCCGGCGTAGATCGGGGCCGCGCCCGCGGCGCGGACTGCCGAGCAGTTGGCGTAGTAGACCGACGAGGGTGCCTCAGCCGCAGGTGGCGGGGTGTAGGTCGTCGTCGGCGGCGTGTAGGCCGGTTCCGGGAGCGGAGTCGCCGTCGAGGTGCGGGTGTTGGGGACCTGGCGGGTCGTCGGTGCCGGAACCGCGGCGCCGCAGCTACCGAGGACGCGGGTGATGGCGTCCTTCTCGGCCTGGGTCACCCACAGCTGGTAGGCGGCTTTGACCTCGACCTGACGGGCGACGTAGGTGCAGCGGTAGGAGCGGTTCGGCGGCAGCCAGGTCGCGGCGTCACCGTCGCCCTTCTGCTGGTTGGTGGGGCCGTCGGTGGCTTGCAGGTTGCGCGGATCGTTGGCGAAGTCCGCTCGCTGAGCCGCAGAGAGCTGCTGGGCGCCCTTCTGCCACGCATCCGACAGCGCGACAACGTGGTCGATCTGCACCGCCGACGAGGTCTGGGGGCCACGCACGAACGGGATGGTGGTGCCGGTGTAGGGGTCGGCGAGTGTTCCGGACTGCACCGCGCAGCCGTTCGAGCCGGGCTTGAGCACGACGTTGGTGAGGTCGCGGCGCAGGATGTCGTTGCGGGTGTCGCAGCCGTTGTGGCCACTGTCGACGTTCACATCATCGGTCCAGGCCTGCCCGAACAGAGCTCGGTCATACCCGGTCTTGGGTGCGCGACCCTTCACCTCGAGGGTGTCCAGCGTGGCCAGTGCTTTGTTCGCGGCCGGTGCCGCCGACACCGTGAGGACCGGCGTTGCGGTGGGCAGCGACACCACCTCCGACGCCGTCGCGGCCGACGTCGTCACAGGCAGGGTCGAGGTGTCAGCGACACGCTCGGTGGTCGTGTCGGTCGTCCCGCACGCACCCAGCACCAGGGCCAGCACAGCGGCGCAGCTGCCGACGACCAAGACCCGCGTGCGAGTCCTGCGAGATGAAGGGGTGGCCGGCGGCTCTGACGAGGAGACGGCAGGGGGGAGCGGGGGCATAGCCATTGAGCGGGAAAGCCTTTCACACAAGCGGCGACCGGCGCGCACTGGCCGATCGAATGTCAACTACCTATAGCAACCCACTCGGACAGCGTTACGCCCTCCCGGCATTTCGTCACGCTTTTGGTTGGCCCGGTCAGGCTCCCGAAGTCCGCTGCGGTGTCACCTATTTGGGGGACACCTCGATCACTTTGCTAGAAGTTGGTCCATGGGAATCATGAACGGGATGATGGGCAACGCTGGTCGTATCGACCCGCGTCAAGGGCAAGCGGAGTTCGCGAAGCTCTTGGGTGAGGGCGAGACGGTCGACGCCGGTTACCGCCTGGTTCGCGACGTGTTCCTCTTCACGAACCGACGGCTACTTCTCATCGATAAGCAGGGGATCACGGGCAAGAAGGTCGAGTATCACTCGGTCCCGTACCGATCGGTGACGCACTTCTCGGTGGAGACAGCCGGCACGTTCGACCTGGACGCCGAACTGAAGATCTGGCTATCAGGTGCCTCGCATCCGATCGCTCGACAATTCAATCGGCAGGTCGACATCTACGAGCTCCAGGCGATCTTGGCCCGCTACGTCGTTGGGTGAGGCCCCCTTACGACGCACGCAACCGGGCCTGCCGCACCGAAATTGACAGAGGCGTGGGTTAGCCCTGCTCCATCAAGCGGGCAAACTGCTCCCAGGTCAGATCCCGCGTCGGGTTCTTCGCGTCCCGCGCCCACCAGGTCACACCCCCGCGAGACAGCCCGATCTCGCCAAGCTTGACGTTATCGGCATAGACCGACAGCGATGTGTCGCCGTTGCCCACATCGACCGGTCGAGACGGCAATCGCATGTCCACCCTGTGTTGCGGCACTCGTGACCTCCTGACTAGACGACCAGACCCCTCCAACATTCAGGTCTTCGCCCTCGGCGTCAATAGCTGACCGCCGGTCCCGGTATTGGCCAAAAGCTCTGCGACCGTCCACATCGCGAGCCCACGTGAAGGCGAGTCATGGCCTGGTCGACCTGGGGTGCGCGGGATCTGTGCTGTCGATCGCGCTCCAACTGACACTGGACGGGTTTTGAATCCGTTGCCTCGGCTCCGTGGTTCTTCGGTCGAATTAGGAGCGGCCTCGCACAGTCCACCGCCAGTTCGGGAACTCGGTCTCGAGGCGGCGGACCCGGTCGGCCGACAGCCGGCCCCGACGGTAGTCGGCGCGACGGTTGGCGACCCACTGGCCGATCGCGAAGCCGTCGATCACGTCCCGCTGGCGGGGGCTGCTGGTGCCGTGCACTGCCTCATACCGATGCAGATGAGCGACGCCGGCCTCGAACGCGGCGGCCGATGCTGCGTCCTGGGGATTCCACTGCCAGTCCTGGAATTCGTTGTCGATCAGCGAGACTCGGCCAGCGGGTAGTCGGCCTGTGCGGTAGTCGGCGCGGCGGTTCGCCGCCCACTGGCCGATCGGGAAGTCGTCGATGACGTCGTGCTGGCGGGGGTTGCTGGTGCCATGGGTGGCGGCGTAGCGGCGCAGGTAGTCGATCCCGTCCGCGAAGGCGGCATCGAGCACGTTCCACCGCCAGTCGGGGAACTCGGTTTCGATGCGGCGGATCCGCTCCGGCGTTAACCGGCCGAGCCGGTAGTCGGTGCGGCGGCTGTCGACCCAGGCGCCGATCCGAAATCCGTCGATCGTTGCATCGCGAGGTGGCAAGCTCGATCCATGCGCGGCGACGTAGCGGTGCAGGTGTGCGATCCCGGCGTCGAACCGCCGATCGTCCGCACGACGGCGGCCAGCGGTCGGGGAGTCGTGCTCGCTGGGCACGACGTCACCGCCTGCTTTTCGTGGCGGCGGGTCGTACCGTCCACCGCCAGTCCGGGAACTCGGTTTCGATGCGGCGGATCCGCTCGGCCGACAGTCGGCCTTTGCGGTAGTCGGCGCGACGGGTGGCGACCCAGGTACCGATAGGGAACCCGTCGATCACATCCCGCTGAGGGACCTGGCTGGTCCCGTGGGCGGCGACGTAGCGGCGCAGGTGGGACAGTCCGGTCTCGAACGCGGCCGCGAAGGCTTCGTCCTGAGGCAGCCACTGCCAGTCCGGGAACTCGGATTTCAGACGCGCGATCCGCTCGGCCGACAGTCGGCCTCTGCGGTAGTCGGCGCGACGGGACGCGACCCAGGTGCCGATCTCGAAACCGTCGACCACATCGCCTTCTCCGGCGTTGCTCGTGCCGTGGACGGCGACGAAACGGCGCAGATGGGTCACGCCGACGTCGAACATCGCGTCCCGCACATTCCACACCCAGTCGGGGAACTCGGTTTCGAGGCGGCGGATCCGCTCGGCCGACAGATGGCCCCGCCGGTACTCGGCACGGCGGTTGACGACCCACTGACCTATCGCGAAGCCGTCGATCGTCGCGCCGCGCGGCGGCGAGTTCGAACCATGCATGGCGGCGTAGCGGTGCAGGTGGGCGATCCCGGTGTCGAAGAGACGGTCGTAGGCATTACCACGGCTGGTCGAGCCAGCTTCATGCTCGTTCGACGATGCGGGACAGCCTGTTTCAGGCCGATCTAGGCGGGGGTCCACTCGAGTCCGAGGAGGGTCAGGGCGCGGGCCAGTTGTGGATCCGCGGCGTCGATGGGGCAGTGGTCGACAACGACGATGTGTGGGCTGATGTCGGGGTCGGCGGCGCGTTCGTAGAGCGCCCACATGCGTAGCTGGTCGCCGTGGCGGGAGTCGAACTCGATCCCGTCGACCGCCGCGTGTCCGTGGTCGGTGAGGGCGTAGAGCCAGCGGGAGATGGCCTGGGTGAGACCGCGGGGCCGCCCGTCCCGCAGAGCGGCGGTGTCGAGGTCATCGAGCTCATAACGGATCGCGAGCGGCCGAAACACCGTTCGCAGGGTGGCGAGGCTGTCCGGGTCGGCGGGCACCGCGAACCGTCCGGTCAGGGTGGCGTGGCCGAGCATTCGTGCCTCACACCACGATCGCGGGACGCGGCCGGACGGCAGCGTGGGGTAGTCCTGCTCGTCTTCGTCGTCGACGACGATGTCGTCGAGCTCGGCGATCAGTTGCGGGCTGGGTCGGGCGAACGCGAGGACTTCGAGGTAGCAGGCCAGGGGAGTGTCGGCGCAGTACAGGGTGCGCCACACCCCGTCGGGGTCGTCCCAGCGGCCTGCGAAGCGGCCGTCGGTGGCGTACTCCCACGGCGTCCACTCCCACGGACTCGGCGCATACCCGACCCGATAAATGGGCGTGTCGGTCCGGATGCTGCTGGTGATCGGGCCGTGCAGGGTGCCGATCGTCGACGTGCGGGGTTGGTTCATCCCACCGCGGCGAACTGGCGGGCAGCGTTGAGCACCTGGGGGCCGACGTCGGCGAGCTCGCCGTCGCGCAGCAGCAACGCCGGCGCCCGGTCGTCGAGGACCGGGTTGAGGCCCTGAAACCACGCTTGGGCGACGGCGGGGGTGTCACGTTCAGTGATCAGGCGGGCGGCGCGGTAGGCGATCCGGAGCCGTTCAACGTCCTCGGGGTTGGCGATGGTGCGGGTGCCCTCCGCCCACTGCCGCACCGCCCGGGTCTCGCTCACCCGCCCCAGGTAGGCCACGAGCTTCGCGCCGAGCAGATCGCGCAACGCAGCCACGAGTTCGGGCTGCGACATACGTGCCGCTTCGGCATAGGCGGCCAAATCCGGCCGCGGATGCGCTGCTGTCATGGTGATCACCTCTCGATCCCAGTATAGATCCCATACCGCGTGACAGCTAGGCACCAGCGGGAGTGCCCGACGCACCTCCTCGATGACTGTGGGAGAACGCCGGGTGGGTGGTCGACCGCTCGCCGGCGACAGGCACACTAGGTGACCGTGACCAGCCGATTCGATGAGGGTATCGCCCATCTACATCGGTACGTCGCCGTGCACGGCACTAGTAGCCCGCGCCAGCGGGACGTCATCGACGGATTCCCGATAGGCCGGTGGGTCAACACACGCCGCACCGACTATCGCCGAGGCGTCTTGCCCGCGGAGCGGATCGCGCAACTCGAGTCTGAGTTCCCGGACTGGCAGTGGAAGACCAACGCCCGGACGACCTTCGCTGCCGGCCTGACCCACCTGCGTCGCTACGTCGCCCTCCACGGCACCAGCAACGCCCGCCGCCATGACGTCATCGACGGATTCCCGATCGGTACCTGGGTCGCCACCCGTCGCGCCGAGTACCGGGCCGGACAAATGCCACCTGGACACGTCCGCCAGATCGAAGCCGAGTTCCCCGACTGGCAGTGGACCCTGCGGGCCCGACCACCGTTCCACGTCGGCCTGGACCACCTGCACCGCTACGCCGCAGCACACGGCACTAGCTCGCCACCCCGCGATGCAACGATCGCCGGATTCTCGATCGGCGCCTGGGTGGCCAAACGCCGCACCGAGTACAGACGACACCGACTCTCGCCCGACCGGATCACCCAGATCGAAGCCGAGTTCCCCGACTGGCAGTGGAACCGCCGATCCTCGCGCCGGCCGCCCGTGCCTCACGATCACGGCGCAGAGAGTTCTGCGACTTAGTACTAGCCGCGCGGCGGTTGGTCTAAGGCTCGAAGTACGTCAAGCAGTATCCAGCCGGTGTCGGCTTCGCGGCGAAGTACTCGACCTGTCCCTCTGTGCATTCCGGAGCCGCGGCCACCTTGGTCTCGACCTTGAAGTAGTTCGTACCGCCCGGAACCAGCGTCACCCGCGAACAGTCGACCTCGTTCACCTTGGCTAACGGGTTTGGCACATCCGTTGGCGGTTCGGAGTAGCAGAGCCCCTGCTGGTACACCTGGGCAAGGCACAGTACTTCCTCGATGCGTGGGCGGGCGCCGGCGTACGGGCGTTCCTCGTACCAGAACGCGGCGTACTCGATGCCACAACCGTTTCGGGTCTGCACCCGTTCCGCGACTGCGTAATGAAACCCTCGGTAGCTGCACTCGACCGTCTCGACATCGAGCTCCCCGGCGAGTTCGCCTACCGTCAGACAGTCACCCACCCTCACCTCGGTGGTGTCAGCGACGTTGTTCTCGAAGTCGCTGGGGTCCTCGAGGACCACGCTCACCGCGATCATCAAGGCCAGCACCGTCGCCAACCCGAAGAACCCGGCTAACAGCCATAATCCCTTGCGGCTCTTCTTCGGTGGCCGACCACCGGGATGCGGCGGGTACACACCTCCCGGATAGGGCGCAGGCGCTCCGTACGGGACTCCCCGTCCCGGAAAACCGGCGTTTGGCGGATGCGGCCCGGGCTGTCCGGGCGGGCCCTGGAACCCGTAACCGGGACGGCCAGGACCAGGTGGCGGCATGGTCACGCGCGTAGCCTAACCCGCCGCACGACATCGCTCGCCAGCGACTTCACAGGACGAAAACTGACCCGTGCCCGCACGCTTCGGCTCGCCAGTCGACGGATAGTCGGCGGTCGCAGACCTTGAGGTGGACAGTTCACGGGTACTGTCTGCGATAGGTTCTCTGCTGCAGATCCCCTGCTGGTTGCCGTCGGCGCGGGTCTGCTGAGAATCGCATGTTCACAATCGAATCGAATTGAAAGGTTGACTGATGCCGTCCAGTCACTCTCGCTCCACGCTGCCCACCCGCAGCCTCCGCACCCATCTCCTGGCCGCCGGTTCGGCGCTCGTCGTCGGATGCGCATCCATCCTCGGCGCCAGCGATGCCGCCGCCGGGACCTCCCAAAATGGATACCCGCTCATCACTCAGGCCCAAACCACCCAATGGGCCGTTAACGGCGTCAATTTCTGGACCGCCCCCGGTAACCCCACAGAACTGCTCCGCGAGTTCGTAACCTGGTTCGACGCCAACGTCGAGCCGATCACTCTCGGCAACGGCGACGACTGGTCATGGGCCGAACCGACACTCGTCCCGCCGACAAATACGACCTACTCCAACCACGGCAGCGGCACCGCCGTGGACCTCAACCTCGAAATCCACGGCGGTCAGGGCTTCTCGGACACCTTCACCCCCGAACAAACCGGAAAGATCCGCGCCAAGCTAGCCAGCATGGGCGGCCAAATCGTCTGGGGTGGCGAATGGTCCAGCCTCCCTGACGATCCGCACTTCGAAGTCAGATAGCTACTCCAACCCGGACTCTGCTGTGCGGGCGTCGACTCTCGCGTCAGACAGGGACTCGGCGCCCGCACGAACGTTGAGCGGTTTCCGGTGACAGGCAACGGCGGTCCCTCGTCCTCGAGCAGCCCGCGTCCCCTGTGCCGCATCCTGGCTCATTGAACCTCGATCTCAATCAATCACGTTGTGTAGCAATCAAAGATCGTCAGAAGGAGATCAGTATTCCAGCGCTCGTTTGCTGATTGTCGAGTCATGCCGGTGGCAGCACCGATATCGGCCCACGAGCGGCCCAGTCGGCGCGCTTTGGCCACTGCGGCGTCGAGCAGTGTCTCGGCGTCCGTTCGGGCGGTAACGGCCGCCCGGATCTCGTTGTCAACGTCGATCGGGTCGAGATGATCACGCCGCCACACTGCTTGGGCGGCCGAGGCGACCTCGGCCCGCTCGCCGACATCGAGGTCTGCGTCGGGGGCGACACACGATGCCGGGACAGGTCCTCGAGGGACGCTGAGGGCACCCGCGTCCACTGGACTGGGTCGGTCCAGGTCGAGCAGTCGGAACTGTTCCAGCGGCCGCACTGGCAGCGCAGAAGCCAGCCGACGATCGCGGCCGATGGCCGTAGACGAGCCTCGGAACGGGGCCGACTTGGCTCGACGATCTCGCAGTTTACGCCGTCGACCATGGTCGACCCGTGGCTTTCGGACCCGTCATCGAACACCGCCACCAACGCCGCCTCATGCAGGTATGTGTCGCTCTCGTGCATCCAGCCCATGCAGATAGGGTAGGCCTATCATGTCAGGATAACCAGACATGATAGTCATGTACGTCAGGTTTACCTGACATTAGGTACATTTTCGGCAAAACGCGTTGCCGTGCAGTATGATTCGTCACCAGTGACGAAATGCTACGCCAATCGGCAGGCCGAGGAGACGCGCCATGGCCACGCTGACTTGGACGTGCACGGCGTTTTCTGACCGTCGGCACGCAGATGTGTCGTCGGGACGACCACGGATACTCCTCCGTAGGTCGACATCTAGGTGCTGCCGGAAGGGGCCAGGTCGCCGCGGCCGGATGGATCGATGCCTAAACAGGCGTCTTCGTCGGGCGGGACAAGTTCCAAGCCATTTGGGATGGGCAGCCGGACGTAAGGATGGCGCCCGAGACGTCCTCCCCGGCGCCGGAGCGCCACCCTCACCTATATTGTATCCGTTTCGCGTAGTATTGCGGATCGCAAATCATGACGTGGCCGTCTTCAATCGGGTCCACGTACGTCAGTGCTCCCAGATCATGGGCTTCGTCCGAGCCCACCGCGAAAGCCTTCTGAAGCTCTTCTCGGGTACGTAAGATCTCGCGAATGGGTTCGAGCAAGGCGAAGAACGACAACACCGCCTTCTGGGTTGGAGCCATCCTGCTCGGACTAGCGTTTCTGGCGATAGCGTGGCCATACTTCCTCGGGACATGGCTCGCAGTGAACGTGCTGGGGGCGGACAATCCGTCCCCGGCACGAACCGCGACAGGCTGGGTCCTGGAGGGCATTTGGCTCGCTGGGCTTGTATCCGTCGCGGTGTGGTCGTGGTGGAAAGAGGAGACAAAGAAGGCCCAAGCACGTCGTCGTGAGATCGAGAAAGCTGAACGAGCGGCCGCCAAACGACAACAGAAGGTGGACTTCGGCCCCGAAGGGTTCGCACTCTACGAGGAAGCCGAAACGTGGGTCGCTACCATCGCCGGAACCGAGGCCGCTCGCGCCGGCTGGCTCGGCGACCTTGCCGATTTCGACTTCCACGCCGACCTCGAAGCAATCGCGGACAACCTAGGCCGGGCACACGAGATTCGTAGCGTGACCATCGATGCCTCCTCGCTCAGGAACTTCAGCGAATCCGACAAGCGGATGCTGCAAGACGCGCAAAATGAAGTAGCGCGGTTAGAGAGGTCGGTTCAAGAGCGAATTGCGCTAATCGGAAAGTGCGCCGAGGAAGCTGTTGACATTGACCGTGCTCTGCGTGAAGAGCGCGAGAACGTAGAGATGGCTGAGCAACGCGAGGAACTGCGCGGACGCCTCGGCCCGATGCTGTACGGCGCACATGGCGTGTCCCCCGTGAACCGGTCCGGGTGGTTCTAGAGTCCTGATTGCCCTGTTGAGGGCGGAGAAGGGACGATAGGGATCATGGCGGGACGGAAGCGTCACTCGGCTGAGGACATCGTGCGCAAGTTGCGCCGAGCCGATGAACTGGCGGCCGAGGGCAAGAACGGCGAGGAGATCGCCGCCGACCTCGAGGTGTCGGCGGCCACCTTGTACAACTGGCGCCGCCAGTACGGCGGTATGGACGCTGATGCCGCCAAGGAACTCAAGGAGCTACGCGAGCAGAACGGCCGGCTCAAGCGCTTGCTCGCCGACGCCGAGTTGGAGAAAGACGCGCTGCGGGAGATCGCCAAGGGAAAATTCTGAGCCCGACCGCCAAACGCGCCGCGATCGACATGCTCAAAGACGTGAAGAACATGTCAGAACGTATGGCGTGCAGGGTTGTTGGGCTTTCACGGTCTACCTACCGGCGTCTGCCGTTGGCTCAGACACCGGCCGACCCGGACGCTGGTATGCGTGCACAGCTACGCACCTACGCCCGCAAGCACCCGCGACACGGGTTCCGGCGGGCGTGGGCGCACCTGCGGTTCGACGACGGTATCGAGGTGAACAAGAAGAAGGTGCATCGGCTGTGGACGGAGGAGGGCCTGCAGGTGCGCCGGGCGCCGCGGCGCAAACGAGCCGGGCAATCGTCAGTGCCGATCGTGGCGGCGGATGCGCCGAAGGTGGTGTGGGCATTGGACTTTCAGTTTGACTCGACCGTGGATGGCAAGAAGGTCAAGATCGCATCAATGGTCGATGAACACACCCGGATGTCGTTGCTCAACATCGTGGATCGCTCGATCACCGCCGACCGGTTGGTCGAGGAATTGGAGAAGACCTTCGCGATCTGGGGTGGCCCACCCATGGTGCTACGCATGGACAACGGCCTTGAGTTCATCTCAGAGGCCCTGCAGGCGTTCTGTGCAGGGTCGGTAGGCATCTCCTATATTCCGCCCGGCACGCCGTGGAACAACGGGTTCATCGAATCGTTCAACAACCGGCTTCGCGACGAGTGCCTGAACCGCAACTGCTGGCCCACCCTGCTCGAAGCTCGCGTGGTGATCGACGATTTCGAAGACGACCACAACCACCGGCACCGCCACTCGGCGCTGGGCTACCAGACCCCGGCCGAGTACGCTGCCCGATGCACCCACCAGCACCACCCTGTGGGCTGCGAGATCGACTGACCGACAGCTAGAAGAAACTGGCTCTAGAACTGCCTGGACCGGCTATCGGGGACCTGCCACACACAGGACGCCGGCAGAAACCACGTCCGAGGCCGCCGATGTCGTGACAGCGCGCGCGACCGCGTTCCACGAACTCAAAGCCCTCGTCGACAAACACCGCCTCGACGACATCGGCGAGCAATAGGCCGCCTCTGCTCGTCGACCGTTTGCCCGGAGCAGGGGCGGCTTCGTACGGTCCATCGCCAGTCCGGGAACTCGGTTCGATGCGGCGGATCCCGCTCGGGCGACAGCCGACCCCGCCGGTACTCAACACGGCGGTTGACGACCCACCAACCGATCGCGAAGCCGTCGATCGTCGCACCGCGCGGTGGCGAGCTCGAAAACCATGCACGCCGGCGTAGTGGTGCGGGTGGGCGATCCCGGTGTCGAAGAGACTGTCGTAGGCACCACCACGGCTGGTCGAGCCAGCTTCAAGCTTGTTCGGCCGTGCGGCACGGACACGCTTGCAAGAACTCCGCCGACCCGGAACAGTCACGGTGCGCAGCCGCCGCCGACCCAACGACGCCCTCGAAATCACCGGCACCGGCACCGGCACCTGGGACCCCAGCCCCTCAGAGCGCTTCCGCGGCCGCGGACTAGCACTCATGACCGCGCCCAGCGACACCCACGCACTCACCACCGGACCCGACGGCACCACCGTCACCATGTGCTGGCAGCCGAAGCCTGTCGTGACGTCATAACACAACAGTATCGACGAAAAATAATGTTGTGCTGCATGTTTCGCCACCTGTGACTGGGTTCGCCGACTGGCGATGGAACAACCGCGGCGCAAGAAGCTTGGAAACACCCGGAGCACATCGGGCACTTTTCGCGCTAAGGCGGTTGCGCTTATGACGAATAATGTGCGATAGTAGGTCGCAAGCAGTCGCAACCAGTGATTGCGAACTATCAGGAGTTCTTCGATGGCCATTGCAGTGAACACGTCGCGGACGGTGAAGCCCGGAATGAGCGAAGCGGACAGAGCAAACTACACCCTCGGCATCTGGCCCTACCAGCGCAGCCAAACCATCAGCGACATAGAGGAATACGCAGACGTCATCTTCGGCGTCACCAGTGGGACGATCACGTTCGGAGCGGAGGTTGACCGTGTGGTTGTAGCAAGCGCAGATCCGAACAGGTGGGAAGTGATCGCGAAGGCCAATCCAGCGCCCTGGGTTACTGCCATGATTGGCCGCAAGATCTCGCCTGAGTTCGCGTGGAAGCCAGGACAAGGGTGGCCGGTCAAGCTCATTGACACGGCTACGTTTCGTGGCGCACACGAACAGGGCGACCCCGAGGTCTCGTTGGGTGCCTACCGCCTTGTGCTGGGCGACGGTGGAGCTCACCTCTACGTCCCCCGCGGCGGCGACGTCCATATCCACGTGGCCGGCTAACGGCCGCGCGAGTCCTAAGGTCACCATCATGAACATGCACGCCGAGGTCTACGTAAACGGTCACCTTGCGGGGATACTCGAAGCCATCAGCAACCCGCACGAGCAGACACTTATCGCTGATGTCGTTCTTGCCGAGAGCGGCGATGGGCAGGGGCCACATCGGGAACGCGATGTTGTAGTACCCATGTCCGAGTGTGACGACGACCCATGGACGTTGGTCGGTCGAGTCCTTCAGCGCTGGCCCAGTCAGCGGAAACCATGACGTGGTTGCCCCCCTAGCCTGGCGCGACCTCCATCGTTCCCGTGCGATCTCTCGAGTAGACCACCTCGGTGGTGCTTCGCTGTAGCCAAGCAGTACAGCCGATTAAGAAGTACACACGATGGAAGGACCGACATATGGATGCCGAGTATGAGATGCAGTTGATCAAGTGGGCGTTACGCTACAACGCGTACGAGCGACTCGCTACCGACTCCAACCAATTGCTTGAAGTCCTGCAGGTGCTGATCAAACCATATGAGCGCGATCGTCGAATTCCTGGTTGGGCCGGCATCGACCTGCTACGAGGCTGGGCCTTCTACCTTGTGCGATGGCATCGCTTCAGCGGACCAGGAAGACCGCTGTGGATCGATCATCCCGAAGTTCTCGCCATTGTCGAAGCAATCAACCAACACCCGGCCGTCCGAAAGAGTGATCGCGCCCCAGTCGCCGACCCGCAACGCTAGTTCAGATGTGGTGGCTGGCCCTGCTGGCCCCGCTCCAGGCCTCTCTGGTGTTGGGCTACAGCTTCACGCGGGCGTCTCGCTGGCGAGTTGCAACGTGAATGGCTGCCGAACCGAGGACGGCAACGGACACCACAACCGCGAACGGGACGGCCGTGAGGAACAGGCCGAGGTCGGGAATACAGAACCCGGAGTCGGAACGCACGTGTCTTTGTTTGGCGCTGTCACGTTGTCGCGAGACGTCGCCAAATTCGTCCGACCGGGTGACAGCCGGGGGCCGGGGGCCGGGGGCCGTGCCGTGCGGTCCAGTTGCCAACCTGTGAACTCCGTCTCGACGCGTTGGCCGACGCTTAGCGACCGCTGTTCGACGGTTTCCTATCGGCGCCCGCGTGGCCAGACGAGTGAGCTGCGAGAGCGGCGACCTGTGGCGACTTGAAGTGCTTACCTCAGTGGACCCCGGAGGTTGCGTGAGCCAGTCCTGGAAGGGTGTCGAGAAGGGCGCAGCCGTGTCGCGCGCGGAAGCCCTACTTCGGGCTGTCGCGTAGTTGGCCGAGAGTTCTTCCAGATGGTTCGTGGACCCAGTTCGCCCACCCATCTATTTGGCTGCCAACAAGATCCGCGAGGGCCCGTGATGGATTGTTGTACATGTCTTTCTCCGTTCTGATCCAACCATGGTCCTCCACGGTTGCAGTGAACGTCCGATGTTTGCGTGGCTGATGGTGCGTGAGGGTGTCATGGGCGTGGATCTGGCCGGCCTCTAGAAGGACAAGGAGTTTGCCTGGCGTGCGGATGGACGCTTCCGAGTGGGTAGTCGAGATCTTGTCGCCCAGCAGAAGGCGCCGGAGCACGTTGTTGGGGCTTTCAAATCCTTTTACGTGACGCTCAAGTTCTCTGTACACCTCATCATCGATCTCGATTTTGTGCGGCATGATATCTCCAGTCTCTAGTCTGACAGACGTGCAGACTGAAAGATTACAGCAAACCAGCGGCGTCAGTGTAGTGCCAGAGCTCGTCGGGAACCGGCTGCGTCGGCGTCCCTCCGGGCATCGACGGCCGCCCGGATCTCGGCGTCGACGTTGATCGGATCGAGATGCTTACGCCGCCAAACTGCTTGGGCAGCCGCCGCGACCTCGGGTCGCACGTTGACGTCCAGGTCGGCGTCCGGGGCGAACACCTGGTGGCGTGCCAGGTCGTCGAGGAACGCTGAGGGCACCCGCGTCCACGGGACGGGATCGGTTCAGGTCGACGCATCGGAGCTGGTTCGCCTGGCGCAAACGCAGGACAGCAGCCAGCCGACGATCTCGGCCGAGGGCCGCCGACGATCCTCGTCCGGGGGCCGGCCGGTCTCGACGATCTCGTAGTCCACGCCGTCGACCATGGTCATCAGGAATCCCGCGCTCGCGTATCTGGCGGTCGGCTTGCTCTCGTAGCGCTCCGGTAGGTCACCGGCAGGTAACAAAGTTCAACGGATCGTAACGGGGCCTGAGACTTTGTTATGAATCCTTCGACGGCATGCGCCGTGTCTGTGGGGGATGTTGGCCCGGTCCGGGTGATCAGCAGCCGAACTATAGGCAGCAGCTCAACTCCGGGCAGCAGCCGTTCCAGGGGCAGCCCGCCAGCCCTACCCGGACCGGTACTCGGGCAGCGATGGCAAGCAAAGCGACTAAGGGTGAGCTAACCCCGCAACACTTCGATGGGCAAGGACGGATATGGACATGAAGGTGGCGGCGTCGCGTCTACCGCGTTGGCTGGTGTGCATAGCGGTGCTTGGAGTCTTCGCGCTTAACGGCTGCTCCGCACAGCAGCCGGCAGGAGAACCTAACGAACTGGTCATCGACTCTTCCAAAACCGAAGAGTCCCCAGCGGCTTTCGAAGTCGACGGGGTGAGGGGCGAGTTCTACTACACTTCGGGGCCCCGTGTGCACTGGTCGATGTCATCTTCGAACGCATCCGCCACAGCCCTTCGAGCCTACGTTGAACTCCGTCGAGACGGTAAGCAGATCGACTTCTACTTACCGAGGAACGATGGGAGGGGTGACCCGGATTACTGGGTGAAGAATGAGCTGCTAATCGAAGATATATCCAGCTCTCAGCTGGGTTCATCGTTCGCTCCGTATGCGCCACCCACTTCTCCCGAGCCCGGATCGACACGGTCTATTACGAGCGAGACCGGAGACGACTTCACCTTTATCATCCGCAATATCGAGGTGGGACCGGGCCGGTTTACGGCTAATGCGCCCGTATCGGTCGAACCGCCGCCGCCTACTTTCGATCTGAGTACCCCCGACGGCAAGTTCAATAAATTGGCCGCCGACAAAGACTGGGAGCCACCGAGTAGCTTCATCAGCACAATCCCCGACTCCCCGTACTACCAATCTGATCCGGACCAACAACCCGCTGCGTCCATGCGCAGCTTCATCACCCAGGTTAACGAATGGGGCGATTCCGGGTATGCGACCACGTCCCCGACTCAAATCTTCCAGACCTGGATGAAGGATTGGAACCCCGACATGTTGAAGGCAGGTCTCGACCTTCTTGGGGACCCTCAGATCAGAGAGACCTATCGGCGCGTGCAAGCTGGCGACATTGAGATCTGGTTCGGCAACGGAACACACATCGTCGGGACAGGAGCCGGTCAAATCCCGCCAGGTACCTACCGATGCAGCGCCCCCGGCGGACAGTTGATCAAGAATGGATACTGGGAACGAACTTCCCCTGCGGGCGACATCATTGAGAACAACTTCGTCACTTCCGCCCAATCCACCACGGTCACAATCGGCGCGTCTGACGGCCAGTTCACCAGCTCGCGCATGGGTACATGGAGACCAATTGACTGATTTCCGCAGATCGCGATGCTAGGGGTTTCGCTCGGTGACGTTGGTGCGCCACGCACGATATTGTCGGCGCAGCCCGACGGCTGCGAACAGGAACGATGTCGAGGTCCTCGAAGCACTGCCACCAACGCCGCCTCGTGGAGACGCGTGTCGCTCGTGCATCCAACCCATGCAGATAGGGTGGACCCAGGGTGTCTGGATAACCAGACACCGGGGTTAATCGGCGTCAGGGTTACCTGACATAACGTAGAGTGTCGGCTCACTGTGCTGCTTTTGTTACCAGTGACGAAAGTGTAGGGGAATCATCCTGAGGCTCGAAGCACGTCAGGCACTGGTTAGTCGATTCCCACGGAAGTCCGACAAAGCATCCGTGTCTAGCGGGGCGATACCATCCCCACCATGTCGACGGAGTGGGGATCAGGCACCCGGCACCTCGTCATCGGCGAGAATCGCCTATATACACCTGCATCCTCTGCAATGGGCTAACCCACGACAGATAGTTGACGGAGCTAGAGAATGAGATCGGTACGGCGCTCGATGGAAGGGAGCACAGCAGGTGTAGCGGCGGCGGGCTCGGCGATGGCACGTCTCGCTACTACAGGCTCGGCAGTGACTGCATCAAGCGTAGGCAAGACGTCGTCACCTTGGTCGACAGCATTGCCGGACCCTGGCACCCAGGAACTGCGAGCCGGGACCGAGTCATGAAGAACACCGAGACCCCGAACCCAAGGCAGTATCTCGGATTCGGCTTCGGTCTTCTGCTGATGGGCCTGGCCTGGTTGGTGCATTACTCGAACGAGGAACCTCCACTGCCCGAACAGGTGCCAATCATTGTTCCTGATCCGCAGGTCAAGACCGTAACTCAGGAAGTCGAACGGAGGGCGAGCAGGGAGTGCATCGCATACCTCGATGCGGTTACTGACTTGACGGAGGCCAATGACCTGTTGTCCAAGTCGCGAGGCCGGATTGACAATGTAGCCGCTGATCTGGCAATGAACCTGAGCACGAGCGACTCGTTCGTAGTCAAGCGACTGCGGCGAGAGATGTTCGAGGCTAGTCAAGACTCGGTCCGCGCGTAGGTTGCAATCGGCAAGGCAACTGCACTGCTGAATGATTACGAGCCGGGTGCCGATCCCTGCAGATAGAACGCCATTCCGGAGGAACGACACAGAGGGTTCGAGAGGGATACGAACTCGTCGAAAGTCGAGGGAATTCGATTGTCACGCTTACTTTGTGGCAGTCGGGATCGGCTACCAAGACGTCAACCACGGCAGTGCCCCGGATTGATTCGGATAGCCCGCGGCCGCTAGCGGGCGACGAGTTAAACATGATCGCGCACCGATGCCCTTCACCGTGCGAGTTCGGGTGTCGAGCATCACAAGTCCAGACGTTTGGTTCGCGGTTCTTGCGGGTGGCCGGAAATTGGATCATGTGTGAATGACACATGGGTGAGGCTAGTGACGGATACTAGGCAGGACCGGTGACGCCGCAGGTCGCCGCACCGTCAAGGTCGAAGTCCCTCATTGGAGGAGGAGGACGCATGGCTACCCAAGTCGAACTCATCCAGCAGTTCGTGGCCAAAGAGTTGTCACTCAGCGAGGTGGTGGCGCAGATCGGCTCCGCAGCGCCGTCTAAACGGCTAGAACGACCGGCACGGTCGCTGGCTGACACCGAACGTGACCCGGATCCGTCGATTGGCGACTCCGCGTCTATCAAACTATATGGAGCACTTATGGCCAAGAAGATCAGCCAGTCCGAGTACGACGCTATCTACGCCGCGCTGTAGTGCTAACCACCCGCCTGCGCAGACACTATGCCGCCATACGTCACCACGTTGCCCCGGTCGCGGGGGGTTCAGTTTATCCGTAGGCCGGGGTGGACGTAACTGATGATTATCGGCGTCGATCGGGACAATTCCTGTCGACGATTCGCGATCGTCGCAACAAGGCTTCGCTGAACTCCGCGCTGTAGAGCACAGCCCGAAGGCCGGAACTGAAACGGGGTCAACCTCAGTCGTGAGCGGCGCTCATGTCCTACCGCTGGCTGGGCCCTGGGTCTATGCGAAATGGACTTCAGACTCCGGTCTGCCGCCAGTCCTTCGGGCCGGCGCTCGCGGCTGATCCCTCTCCGCTTGCCGCCGCCGAAGGGTGTGGGCGGGACGCAGTAGATGACGCCAACTAGTGTTTCGAACTGTGCTCATGGGTCAGCAACCGGATCGATGAGACTTGAGAATCGCTTCTAGTTCGGAGTGTCCTTGTCTGTTCTGTCCAGTTTCGTGTGGAGTGTTGCCGACACTCTGCGGGGCCCTTACGCCGAGGCTGAGTATGGCTCGGTGATCCTGCCGTTCACGGTGTTGCGTCGCTTGGAGTGTGTAATGGAGCCTCACCGCGAGGCGATCGCCGAGATCGTCGACAAGTATCCCGGCGAGCAGCAGCGGCGCACTCATCTCAAGATCGCCACTCGTACCGAGGGAAACGCCGGGCTGTCGTTCTGGACCACCAGCCCCTACACACTAGAGAAGGGGCTGCAGGACCCCGATAATTTGGCCCAGAACCTCATCGACTACGTCGGCGGCTTCTCCGCGAACCTGGACGTGTTCAAGTCCTTCGGCTTCGAGAACGTCATCCGAACCCTCGACGAGCGTGACCGTCTCGCCCAGGTCACCCGCCACTTCGCCAAGATCCCACTGTCTCCCGACGACATCTCGAACGCCGACATGGGCGACCTGTTCGAGAACCTCATTTACCGGTTCGCCGAGTCTGCCAACGACGGTGCCGGCCAGTTCTACACCCCGCGCGACGTCGTGAGGCTCCTCGTCGACCTGCTCTACGCCGAGGACACGGAGGCGCTGCGTGACCGCGGTGCCGTCAGGTCAATCTACGATCCGACCGTCGGCACCGGCGGCATGCTTACCGTCGCTGACGAGCACCTGCACGGGTTGAACCCCGACGCATCGACGGCGCTGTTCGGGCAGGAGATCAACCCGCGCACCTATGCGATCTGCAAGGCCGACCTACTCATCAAGGGTCAGGACCCCTCGAACGTCCGGCAGGGCGACACGCTCATCGTCGACCGCTTCGAGGGCCGCCGTTTCGACTACGTGCTGTCGAATCCGCCGTTCGGGACGGACTGGAAGGCTGTCGAGTCCGACGTGAAGAACGAGCACGCGCGGGGTGGACAGGGACGGTTCGCGCCCGGGCTCCCCGCCGTCGGCGACGCAGCCATGCTGTTCTTGCTTCACGTCGCTTCGAAGATGCGCGACGTCGATGACTCGGGCCGCGGTGGCAAGGCTGGCATTGTCCTGAACGGCTCGCCGCTGTCCAACGGCGGCGCGGGCTCCGGGCCGTCGGACATCCGTGGCCACATGCTCGGACTAGACCTGGTCGAGGCCATCGTCGCGCTGCCGAACGACATGTTCTACAACACCGGTATCGCCACCTACCTGTGGATCCTGTCGAACTCAAAGCCTGCCGAACGCAAGAGCCGAGTGCAGTTGATCGACGCCACCGGACTCGGGTCGAAGCTGCGCAAGTCAATCGGCTCCAAGCGCGTCGAGATCGACGATAAGAATCGCGAGGCGATCGTGCGTGTCTTCGCCGGGACTGAAGGTGAGGACGACGACGCCAAAGTGCCGTTAAAAGTGTTCGACAATCTCGACTTCGCTTACTGGACCGTCACGGTCGAGCGTCCACTCCAGCTCCGCTTCGAGTGCACCCCCGATACGATCCGCGCGGTGGCGGAGCACAGAACGCTCGGGAAGATCGCAGGACTGGTTGAAGCCCTCGAATCGTTCAACGACGAGCCATATCTGAACCGGGAGAAGTTCAACAAGGATCTCGGCAGGCACCTCGGCGACCAGGGCCTCCAACTGACCACCGCGCAGCGAAAGACCCTGTGGCAGACAATCGGCGTCCACGACGAGTCCGCCGATATCTGCGTCTACACCTCGGGGGTGAACAAGGGCAAGCCCGAGGCGGACGCAGCGCTTCGCGATACCGAGAACGTGCCGTTCGGCTGGGGTGGCCACCCGAAGTCTCACGAGGCCCTCGATGAGACTGTGCGGGCCTACTTCGACGCCGAGGTAAGGCCGCACGTTGCGAACGCCTGGATCGACAGGTCGAAGACGAAGACCGGCTACGAGATCCCGTTCACCAGGCACTTCTACACCTACGTGCCGCCCAGGCCGCTAGACGAGATCGACGCCGACCTCGAGAGAGTTGTGCGGGAGATCATGACGCTCCTGCGCGAGGTCGAGTCGTGAGAGGCGACGAACTTCAGGATGCAGAAGCGGCCTGGATGACGGGGCTCAGCGTTCCCGCCCGTTGGACCAAATCCCGCGTGAAGCATCTGGTCGAATCGATGCGGGCTGGGGACGCGATCACCGTCGATGCCATCGAGGACTCTGGTGACTACCCGGTATTCGGCGCGAACGGTCTTCGAGGATTCACGTCGAAGCGGACGCATCGAGGAACGCATGTGCTCATCGGCCGCCAGGGAGCGCTCTGCGGAAACGTGCATCTCGTCTCCGGTGAGTTCTGGGCGAGTGAGCACGCGATCGTCGCAACGCCGTCGAGTGGTATCGACGAGCGATGGTTGGCCGCGCTCCTGCGTGTGATGAACCTTGGTCAGTACTCGACAAGTGCGGCCCAGCCTGGCATCGGCGTCGGTCAGATCGCGCCCCTTCACGTGTACGTGCCGTCCACTAACGAGCAGCGCGCTATCGCCGACTTCCTCGACAGCGAGACGTCCCAGATCGACGCTCTCGTAGCCAAGCAGGACGACCTGTTGAGGTTTCTGGCCGAACGTAAGCGATCGGTGCTGGATTGCGTGTTGGCCAGCGTTGGCGGTGAAACTCGACGTTTGCGATGGCTGTACCGCCCCTCTGGTGAGGCGAACAAGCCTGGTGAGGAGGTGCTGTCCGTCTACCGTGAGCACGGCGTCATCCCGAAGTCATCTCGGGCGGACAACTTCAACAAGACCCCCGAAAACGTCGAACGTTACCTCCTCGTTCGGCCTGACGACTTGGTCGTCAACAAGATGAAGGCATGGCAGGGATCGCTGGGGATCTCAGCCCATCGCGGAATCGTCAGCGGGGACTACGAAGTGCTGCGCCCGACGACACCAGACCTAGATCCCGAATATGCCCACTATTGCCTGCGTTCGCCTGAGCTGGTCCTTGAGTATCGACTACGTTCCCGGGGGATCCGCCCTTCCCAGTGGCGTCTCTATTGGCAGGACCTGGCCGACATCGAGCTAGTTGTCCCGCCCATCGTCGAGCAGCGAATCGCCGCTGCTCGGATCAAGTCGGAAACGAACCAGATCGATGTCTTGATCGCCAAGGCCGAGGAGCACATCGCCCTCGCCAAGGAGCGCCGCTCAGCGCTGATTACGGCCGCGGTGACCGGGCAGATCGACGTGCGCACTGCACGGAAGGCGAGCTGAGCCATGGCGGCACCCGACGGCACCCGCGAGGAAGCGTTCGAGATCGAGATCGCCGAGCACCTCGCCGCAAATGGCTGGGAGTACAGCGAGACCGACGACGGCTACGACGCAGAGCGAGCGATCTGGCCGGAGGACGTGCACCAGTGGCTGAGCGAGACACAGCCCGACGAGTACGCGAAGGTCGTCCGGGTCGGCACCGGCGCTGAGGCTGCAGACCGCGACGCCCTGCTGTCCTCCCTCGTGTCGCGCCTGGACACGCCGATGGCGTCCGGGGGCGGCACACTCAACGTGCTGCGCCGGAAGTTCTCCCACACCCGTGGCTCGACAGCGCACCTGCGGATGTGCCAGTTCAGGCCTGCCACGACGCAGAACCGGACGACCACCGAGCGCTACCGGAAAGTGCGGTTGCGGGTGGTCCGTCAGGTGCACTTCTCGCCGAAGCGAGGGGACAGCCGCTCAATCGACCTGGTGCTGTTCATCAATGGGCTGCCGGTCGCGACGATCGAGCTCAAATCGTTCTTCAAGCAAGAGTGGCACACTGCCGTCAGCCAGTACCGGAACGACCGGAACCCGGCCGGTCAGCCGCTGCTCGGCTTCGGCACCCGCGCCCTCGTGCATTTCGCGGTCGACGACGACCAGGTTCACATGACCACGAAGCTAGCGGGGGAGAAGACCCACTTCCTGCCCTTCAATCGCGGCCACGAAGACACCGGTGCCGCGGGCAACCCGCAGAACCCGGACGGGGCCGCCACGTCGTACCTGTGGGAGCACGTCCTGCAGCGCAACAACTGGCTGGCCATCCTCGGATCGCAGGTGTTCCTCAAGACAGAGGCCGGCGAGGACCCCGCATCCGGCAAGATCAAGCGGTCCACCACGCTGATGTTCCCGCGGTACCACCAGTGGCGCGCGGTGAGGAAGCTCGTCGACTCGGTCACGCACGAAGGTCCCGGCCGCCGTTATCTCATCGAGCACTCCGCTGGGTCGGGAAAGACCAACACCATCGCCTGGACGGCGCATCGTTTGGCACGGCTGCACGACGTCGCCAACGAGAAGGTTTTCGACAAGGTCCTGATCGTCTCCGACCGGCGCGTGTTGGACGTGCAGCTTCAGCAGGCCGTCGAGCAGGTCGACGACACCGTCGGCACGGTAGCCGTGATCGACTCGGCCGCTGTGCGCCGCTCCGGCGGCTCGAAGTCCCGCGCGCTGCTCGACGCGCTGACCGGCTCAGCGTTGATCATCGTCGTCACAATCCAGACCTTCCCCTACGTCAAGGGGCTGCTGGAGACCACACTCGGCGACAAGAACTTTGCGGTGATCATCGACGAGGCGCACACCTCGCAGTCTGGCAAGACCTCGTCCGATCTGCGCAAGGTGCTCACCGAGGGCGGCCGGATCGCCACCGCGGAGGAGGTGGACGAGCAAGACGTCGTCAACGAGCTCGTCGGCGAGGACAACGCCAGGGAGCAGCAGATCGCTGGTGAGACTGCGGCCCGCGCCGGCGCGCGGAACGTGTCCCTGCTGGCGTTCACGGCCACGCCGAAGGCCAAGACAAAGACGCTCTTCGGGCGGCAGAACAACGAGGGGTTACCCGTCTCGTTCGACGTCTACCCTATGCGGCAGGCCATCGAGGAGGGCTTCATCCTCGACGTGCTGCGCGGCTACCAGACCTACAGGACCGCGTTCGAGATCGAGCAGCGCGGCGGGGACGGCGTCGTCACCGGCATCATTGAGGGCGGTGACGATCGTCTGGTCGACCCGAAGGTCGCGTCCCGCAAAATCATGCGGTTTGCGAACCTGCATCCGACGAACGTCGGCCAGAAGGTCGAGATTATCGTCGAGCACTTCCGCGCGAACGTTGCCCAGCTCCTCGACGGCCACGCCAAAGCGATGGTCGTTACGGACTCCCGTCAGGCGGCGGTCCGGTACAAGGTCGAGGTCGACAAGTACCTCGCGCAGAAGGGCTACGGCTACCAGTCAATCGTCGCGTTCTCCGACAAGATCAGCGACGACGAGTATGGACTGACCGACGTCACCGAGGCGTCGATGAATCCCGGTCTCGGTGCTGACCTGGCCAAGGAGTTCCGCCGGCCCGAGTATCGACTGATGCTTGTGGCCGACAAGTTCCAGACCGGCTTCGACCAGCCTCTGCTGTGCGCGATGTACGTCGACAAGAAGCTCCCCGACGTGCATGCCGTGCAGACGCTGTCGCGGCTAAACCGGACCTATCGCGCGCCGTCGGGCGAGGTAAAGGACCGCACCTACGTGCTCGACTTCGTAAACGACCCGGTGGAGATCCGCGACGCGTTCCTGACGTACTACCTCGAGGCCCACGTCGAGACTGCCACCGACCCCAACCTGGTGCACCAGCTCGCGACCAAACTGGCCCAGGCGCGGATCTACACGCCTCAGGACGTCTCGCGCTATGCCGAGGCGTGGTGGACCCCGACCCAGTCGCACGCCGCGCTGGCCGCCGCCGTGACCCCAGCCCGGGACGAGTTCGCGAGCCGGTGGTTCGAGGCTATAGACCAACGGGACAGCCAAATGCGCGACGAGCTGCGAACCTTCCGCAAGGACTGCGTCTCCTACGTGCGCCTCTATGACTTCATGTCACAGGTCGTCGACTACGGCACCAGCAACCTCGAGAAGCTCGCGGAGTTCCTGCGCCAATTGTCGCGCCTGCTGCCCTCCGACGATCCGGGCGCGGACGTCGACGTCTCCGGGCTCGAGCTGCGCCGGGTTCGCCAGATCGACCAGGGCAGAGCCGACATAGGTCTGTCGGGCTACCAGGAGACCCCTGGACTGGAGGGGATCACCAGCGTCGGGTCCGGAGTTTCGCGACCCGACCCACAGCAGGAGCTGTTGTCGGAGGTCGTTGCCCGGATCAACTCGCTGTTCGGTGCAGAGTTCGCCGACCCGCAGATCGAAGGATTCGTCATCGCTGCCGCTGGCATGGCCGAAGAGGACGAGCGCATCGTCGAGCAGATCCATCACAACGCCGTCGACCAGTTCCTTGCTTCGCCGGAGCTGCGCGAGACGTTGACCGACGCCGCGGTGCTCAACGAAGGCGCGTTCGGCAAGCTCACCGGCGCGCTGACCGGCGAGAACGAACGCGCCGACGAGTTCATCCGGCTGATTGGCCAGTATCTATACCACTCGCGCCGGATGCGGATGACGGATGAGACGGATTCGGAGGACGCCGTGGCCTCTGACGAAGGCGAGTAGGCAATGGCGACAAAGAGCGCACCGCACCCGGCGATTCGCGCGGTGCTCGAAGACTCCGACACAGTGCCGTATTCCGACTGGGACCGCGGTCCGGTTGGACCGGAGCACGCGACGAGCGTGTCCTTGGCGCAGGCTCTTGCTGTCGGCATCCTCAGTCGCCTCGATCCGAGTCGAATGTCTGTCGACCTCTGGGATCCTGCGGTCGGCTTGGGGTTCGCCGGTTTTCTCCTAGTCGATGCGCTCCAGTCATCGGGAGTGCAGGTCCGCTACCGCGGTCAGGACATCAACGACGCCGCCGTGTCCGTGAGCCGACGTCGATTTGAGGCGGTCGACGACGCCGAAATCGCTCATGCGGATACGTTGACGCACGACGCTTTCAAGGATTTCAGCGCCGATCTGGTGATCGTCGACGCGCCTTGGGGGATGGACTGGAGGGGCTCGGCAACGGCTGTCGAAGCGCGGCAGTCAAACGGCGAGTTCGGGTTCGGCCTCCCGCAGCGCTCTGACAGCACCTGGCTGTTCATCTCCTTGGCCCTCGAGAAGCTTCATCCGGCCGAGCAGGGCGGGGGACGTGTCGCCGCATTGGTAAACCCGGGCGCGCTGAGTGCCGGCACTGCAACCGGAGCGGTGCGGCAACGAATCGTCGACGCCGGCCTTTTAGAATCGGTCACCCGGCTCCCCGACGGCCTTGCGCCGAACACGGCTATTCCCCTCTACCTTCTAACCTTCTCGAACAACGCTAGCGACGTCTCCCGGAACAGAGCGATGGTCGCCGATCTGCAGACGATGTTCACCACGGAGCGCCGCCGCAGGTCGATCCCGGCCGAGGCGTTCTTCGAGCTCGAATCCGGGCTCCGGACAAATAAGTCGGGCCCCCGCAACCGCACCATCAGCACTCGCCAGTTCATACGCAGAGACGCACGGCTGTCGCGCGTCACGAGCAAAGGCCGTCAGCTCTCTTGGCGCGTCACCACGTACAACGACACGGAGATCGACGATGGACTGCTGGAGGCCCGCTATGGGCCCGACTCCGGAGTCGCACTGACCGAGGAGCCGCGCTCGACCGTCGACCTCGATCCCAGCCGAATCTTCGGAGACGAGTCGCTCGAGCTGCTGCGAGACATGGCCGCAAAACGCTGGCCAAGCCGGCGTCTGAGCAGTCTCCTCGCACGAGAGCCCGAAACCAAAACTGATCCGAACGACGAGCACAACGAGCGGTGGTTGTTCGTGCCCACCAGGGCTGGCAGAGCCGCCACCGACCTGTCCGAGACGGACGCAGGCGGACGGGTCCTAGCAATCCAGCTCGACGACAACTCGGTCTACCTGCCCTTCATGGCGGCGTGGCTCAACTCGGAGCAGGGCGTCGCCAGTCGACTCCGTGCGATCGGCGAGGGAAGCTCGGGCCACCATCTCAACGCGTTGCGGTCGGACGCCAACTCATTGATGCGGTAGGCCGACGAGCTCCTCGTGCCCATCCCGGATCTCGGCGTCCAGCGCGCCCTCGCGTCGGCGGACGAGCGGCTCGGCTCGTTCCAGGCGGACCTCGGCGCCCGACGGGCGAGCATCTGGTCGGAGCCGGAGAACGCTGACGAGGTGGTGAGCAAGGTCGCTAGCGCGTTCGACGACTCGCTGACGACCTGGCTCGACCAACTCCCGTACCCGATTGCATCGGCGCTGTGGACCGCAGAGTCCGCCCAGTCGGTGGGTGAGCAGCAGCGCGCCTATCTCCACGCCTGGGAGGCAATCGTGACCTTCCACGCGACGGTCCTGCTGTCCGCGAGCCGTAGCGATCCGGGCAGTAGCAACGAGACCGAGGCCGCAATCCGTCAAACCCTTCATGAGCAGCACTTAGGGATCGAGAAGGCTTCGTTCGGAACCTGGGTAGTCATTGTCGAGAAGACGTCGAAGAACCTGCGCAGCGTGTTAGAGGATGGTGACGCCGATGACGAGGCCCGTGTCCGCCGCGCGTTCGCCGAACTTGGCCGCGCCGGCATCGCGCGGCTTATCTCGAAAGACATCGTCACGAAGTTCAAGGAGGTGAACGGTAAGCGTAACCGGTGGTCTGGCCACACGGGGTACACCCCGGAGCAGGAACTGAGGACGCAGGTCGACTCGCTCCACTCAGACCTTAGAGAGCTCCGCGGGATCCTCGGAAACGTCTGGTCACAGCTCGTGCTGGTCCGCCCCGGTAGCGCCAAGCGCCGCCGCGACGGCCTCGTCCAGACCGCCGAGGTCGCCGTGGGGACTCGGACACCCTTTGCAACCCGGGAGTTCGCCGTGGGGGACCACATGTTCGAAGACGAGCTCTATCTCGTCCGGGACGGGTCACAGTCGCCGTTGCGGCTGGGCCACTTCGTGCAGCTCCGCGCCGCGCCGAGCAGTGCTCAGTTCACCACGTACTTCTACAACCGGACCGAGGGGCGCAGCGTCCGCATGGTCAGCTACCAGTACGGGCCCGAGAGCGAACTGCACGACGACGTGGAGAGCCTCCTTGCGGACTTCGGGGGACTCACGGAGGCATAAGTGCGCTCGCGTCACAGTGCGCGCGGCCATTCGGTGTCGGACCGCGCCGATACCGAGATGTGGCCACGGAAGGGAAGACAATGGCGGCCGACGTGCGATCTGTCTACAACCGACTGCTAACAGAGCGGGGGACTGGAGCGACCGATCAACCGGGTGGGCTATGAGCGAGGACGATTGACCGTTCCTCATCGGACGGTGGGTTCACGGCAAGTGATGCTGCCTGGCAATCGTGACCGTCGAGATTTGGCTGCGATCTCAGCGCCTTTGTCTTGAAACTAATTGCGGCAGAGTCGAATTAGACACTATTCACCGGCAGCACTCACGTACGGTCTTTCCAGCGCTCGTTGGCTTTTTGTCGGGTCATGCCAGTAGCTGCGCCGATGTCAGTCCACGAGCGACCCAGCCGACGGGCCTTGTTCATTGCGGCGTCGAGCTGTGCGTCGGCGTTCCTGCGGGCATCCACGACCGCCCGGACCCGGCGAATGACGAATGTGGAGTCCTGGCGCGCGGGTTTCACTCAAGGCCTAGAGCCCTTGCAGAGCGACGACGAGTTTCTGGAAGTCCTCGGTGCGTACACCGCCAGGAACTGGAAGCCAATCGAGCGGGTAGGTGAGGTCGAAGTCCGGATGAACGACATCGACATCCCACCGGAAGGGTTGATCGCGGTGGTGACGTACCAGCGTGCCGCCCCACCATTCTGGGGCGCCCATTTCCGTGGAAAGGTCGCCGAATCCGGGCTTCGTTACGGCGGTGGACAGGGAGGTGGGAGTCGGCAGACCGACAAGTTCCGATTGGATTCGTACGTCGATACCGACGTACGTCGTATCGCCGAGGTAGTCGACGCCTCCATCGATTACGCCAACGACACCTTTCGAGCAGAATGAACTTGCCGCTGCGCAGCGTGCACTGGGGACACGCCACTAGAGCTGGCTGCGCCCTACGGACCCACCATCCGGGGTGGGGGGCGCGCGCTCCATCAGCACCGAAGTCACGTCACACCCTGTCCCTCCAACGCTCGTTTGCCGACTGCCGTGTCATTCCTGCCGCTGCTCCGATGTCAGCCCATGACCGGCCCAGACGGCGAGCCTTGGTAACTGCGGCGTCGAGTCGCGCGTCGGCGTCCCTGCGAGAATCCGCGGCCGTCCGAAGCTCGGCGTCGACATCGAGAGGGTCGAGATGGTCACGCTGCCACACCGCACGTGCGGCCTCAGCGACCTCAGGCCGCTCGTCGGCGTGGACGTCGTTGTCGGGGGCGAACACGCGATGCCGGGCCAGGTCCTCAAGGGACGCCGAGGGCACGCGCGACCACTGCACCGGATCGGTCCAGGTCGACACCTCGGAACTGGATCGGCGAGCGCGAGCGCAATCGCAGCGCAATAACCAGCCGACAATTTCGGCCGACGGCCGACGATGATCCTCGTCCGGACTCCGGCCGGTCTCGATGAGCTCGTAGTCCACGCCGTCGACCATGGTCGACCCGTGGCTCACGGCCCCGTCCACGAAGAACGCCACCAATGCCAATATTCACCGACCTGGTGCTCGGTCCACCAGCTAGCAGGCCGTTGGGTCAGGCCCTCACCGCCTGACGGCGGCAAGTGCGACAGGCTGATGGGTGGAGGCGTTGTCGTCGCGACAGAGCACATATGCTTTCGAGATGGGACCCATCGCCGACTACCTAGGCCCTCACCTGCGCTCACTTGCAGGCCCTTTCTTGTTTGTCGGCTCTGGGATTTCGAGGCGATACGTCGGTCTTCCTGATTGGGAGGGACTGCTCTCACACTTCGCGGACTTCACCGATCGGCCGTTCAACTACTATCGTGGCCGCGCGAAGGGCGACCTTCCCCTAGCTGCGACCATGCTGAGCGACGATTTTTACGAAGTGTGGTGGAAGCTCGACGAGTTTGCAGCCTCTCGTGAGCTTAACGGCGACGATGTTGACGAGCCAGCATCCGCACTGAAAATCGAAATCGCCCGTTATGTGGACGATGAGGTTGCGAGCATGTCAGTCCCGCGGTCCTTGCGGCGAGAGTTTGACTTGTTTAAGGCAGTTACCGCGGAGGGTATTATTACCACCAATTACGATGCGCTGCTGCAACAAGTGTTTCCGGATTACACGACCTTTGTAGGCCAGGAGGAGCTGCTCTTCGCTGACACGCACGGTATCGCGGAGGTGTACATGATCCATGGATCATCGGCGAGGCCCAACAGCCTGGTCCTTACGCAAAGCGACTACACCAACTTCAACGACCGAAACGCCTACCTTGCCGCCAAGCTAATGACCGTTTTTGTGGAGCATCCTGTGCTCTTCCTTGGCTACAGCATGAACGACGGCAACGTCAGGGCAATACTGGAGTCGCTGACAACTGCAATGGGCGGCGCGAATGCAGAGAAATTACGCGACCGCCTACTCTTTGTGAATTGGCAACCGAAGGCACCGCCGGAAGTCCGTACACGCACTGTCAGCCTTACTGCAGGCGACATTGAGGCACGCGAACTAGTAGTTCCTGACTTTCTCGAGCTATTCGAGGTGCTTGGTGAGCGTGAGCGTGCGCTACCGGCCAGAGTGCTGCGGCATCTGAAGTCCCAAGTGTATCAACTGGTGCAAAGTAACGATCCCGGAGGCCACTTGACCTACCATGTGGCTGACATAGACGGTGATGAGGACCTAGTACCCGATGTAGTCTTCGGCGTAGGGGCGAAGATGACCTATAGGGGAATGGTTGGTCTGACCCGGTGGGATATAGTCGATGATCTCATTGGGCAACCGGACCTCGATCTCGACTGCGTCGAAATGGTCAAAGAGGTGATACCGAAGTTCGCGATAACCACTCACGTGCCTTGTTTTAAATATTTGCGAGGAATGGGCGCGCTTACTAAGGCTGGCGATGTCAGAAAAGATGCAATCGTTCCTGAACGAGTTCGAACCCGCGCAGCCGCAGTAAAGGATAATTTGGGGAAACTATCGACCGCGGCATCTGAGACGATCGATGACCTAGTCAATGGAGAGGGCGTCGAGTGGGTGATTTACCACGCCTTCACTCTGCCGACGCGAACCGACGACACCGAGGGGCTTCGAGACTTGATCGAGTCGGAACGCCCCCGGCGGGTTGGGAAGTTCATGAGCCAGTATGCCAAGCTAGCGGTCGCCTACGACTGGATGCGCTACGGGCCTGCACCAGGAACATAGACGGCATTGTTGTCAAGGGTGGAAATAGGTCCTCCCGCCACTGCGCGAATTTACGATTGCGCTCAGTCGCCGCGACCTTTCCAGCGTTCGTTTGCGGATTGTCGGGTCATGCCAGCGGCGGCGCCGATGTCGGCCCACGAGCGGCCGAGCCGGCGGGCTTTGGCCACCGCGGCGTCGAGTCGCGCGTCGGCGTCCCTGCGGGCATCCGCGGCGGCCCGTATCTCGTCTACGACGCCGATCGGGTCGAGATGCTCGCGCCGCCACACTACTCGTGCGGCATCCGCGACCTCAGACCGCTCGTCGGCGTGAACGTCGGTGTCGGGGGCAAACACCCGGTGGCGGGTGAGGTCCTCGAGGGACGCTGAGGGTACCCGCGTCCACTGGATGGGATGGGTCCAGGTCGACACCTCGGAACTTGACCGGCGGGCGCAACTGCAGGTCAACAGCCACCCGACGATCTCGGCCGACGGCCGCCGCAGATCCTCGTCCGGCCGCCGGGCGGTCTCGACGACCTCGTAGTCCACGCCGTCGATCATGGTCGACCCGAGGCTCTCGGCCCCGTCGTCGAACACAGCCACCAACGCCGCCTCGTGCAAGTGCGTGTCGCTCTCGTGCATCCAGCCCATGCAGATAGGGTAGACCCGTGATGTCAGGCTGGCCAGACATGCGTAAGCATTCCGTCAGGGTTACCTGACATAAGGTACATTATCGGCGTAACCGGTTGGTTCGCAACACATTTCGTCACCAGTGACGAAAGTGTACGGGAATATGGTTTCGGCCACTTGCAGGCGGATCGTCGGGCTGAAACCCACATCCGCACACGCACGCACGAACGTGTCGTGCATCGTCGGACTGCACCGAGCGATAACGTCGGCACGTCATGATGCGGGCAAGCGCGGCGAGCGTGCGTGCAGCAACTCCTCTACCGACCACCGGTGGGCGGTGCCTACGCCCGCCGCGCCGATGCCCACGCCGACGATGACGAGTAGCCATAAAGAGGCTGTCCATGAGCCGGTGACGTCTCGGAGAACCCCCACTCCCAGCGGTCCGATGACCGCGAACGTGAAGCCGATCCCCTGGACAAACCCGGAGAGTGCCGACGTGGCTTCCGTGCCCTGCGCGTGGCGGCCGATCATCGACAGTGTCCAGGCGAAGCTGCCCGCACCGAACCCGATGAGCGCAGACCACAACCAGGTCGCCGTTGTCGGCCAACAGAGGACTCCGAGCCATCCGAGGGCCGTTGCCGCGGCGAGGACCGAGATTGCACCGCGCTGTCCGACGAGGCGGGTCAGCACTGGAAGCAGGACCATGGTCGGAATGCCGATGCCGGTCAGCAACGCGAGTTGGGCTGCTGCCGCGACGCTGTCGAAGCCGGCATCGATGAGTATCGCCGGATACCAACCCATCTGGGCATAGGCTTGAGCGGTGACGAATCCGAAGCACACCGTCAGGAACCACACAGGACGTAGCAGAATGAGCTGACGTGTCCGGACTGTCGATGTGGCGACAGCCGAGGGCTTGCCGCAGCCCGTGCCGACCAGCAGCCACAGACAGGCGCCTACGACGGCAATCACTGCGGTACCCGCCAGGGCGACCCGCCAGCCCCAGATCTGTTGCAGCCAACCGGTCTGCGCCGCGCCCAGAGCCGCCCCACCGATGATCGCAGCGGCGCACACCGCGCTCACAGCCGGAACATGCCGAGGGAAGTACGCCTTGACCGCCGCCGGGATCAGCACATTCCCGATCGCGATCGCCGACAGGATCAGCAGTGTCGCGGCGGCGAACACCACGCCACCACCGGCAGCCGCACGGCCGACAGTGCCGACACCGATCGCGACGAGGACCAAGACCGCGACTCGACGCAGCCCCAGACGGAAGACCCGCGGACCCAGCCACAACCCGATGCCGGCGAAACACAGCACGGGCGCGGTGGTCAGCAAGCTGGTCATCAGCTGCGATAACTGCAGCGCCAGTTGGACATCAGGGAGGACCACGGCCAGGCTGCTGATCGGTGATCGGAGGGTCAATCCCAGGAATATGACGGCAAGGACAGTGATCACCACCAGCACGCCGCGAGACGCCGCCGCGGGGTGACTTTCCTCCGTCGTGGAAGCGGGGGTCACCGATTCGCCGCTCATCGACGAGTTCGGCCGTCGTGGATGAACACGGCACAGGCGACAACAAGCGTGGCGACCGCCAACGACAGCAGAATCGGTCCGTGACCGGCGGTAACGATGGCGAGTCCCAGGCTGATGCCCACCAGGAGACCCAGGAGTTGTCTGCGTCGCGAGGAGAAGATCGAGGAGGCCACGTCGGTAACACTTCCAGTCGAGGAATATCGTCTCGGTGCGCAGCTCACATGAGCTGCGTTCGTGGGTAATTCATAACGGCGTCGTCTCTTGCACCGCCCGGAAACCCTCGTGTTCGACCTGCGAGACCTCTTCGTTGTTCACTGTGCCAGTCCAGTACTCGCCCGACGCCGTGGAATGAGCTTCTCGCAGTACGGTGAGCGCGTGAAGCAGACGTCGGCGTGCTTCGTCGGTGCGGTCGTGGGCAAATCGGTGCAACTCGGTACGAGCGGCGGCCAACGCCGACTCGACGTTCCGGTGGGCCCGCGGATGGGGTATGAGAACGGCACATAGGACACCGACCGCTGCTCCGATCACGGTGTCGGTGAGGCGATCGGCCGACAACGAACCGGCCGCACTCGGATGAGCAATCGCCGTCAACAGCATCGCCGTCGGCGTGATCAGCACCATGCCGTACCCATAGTTGCGCACGACCAGCATCTCACCCACGGTGACGAAGACAATGATCAACATCGCGATCAGGACGGGTTCGCTGGCGGACGTGAGCACAGCGAAGGCGATGCCGACGCCGAGCAATGATCCCGCTACTCTCTGCAGAACCCGAGCCAGGCTGCCAGCTGCATTGGTCACCGCCAGGACCGCCACCGCGGTGATCGCTGCCCAGTACGAATGCCCCACACCCAGCGCCAGCGCCACCGCCCCGGCAGCCATGGCTCCGACGAGGGTTCTGATGGCTCCGGGCATGAGTGTCGAGTTCGGGTGCAGTGCCCGCAGGAGAGCCCGAAGCCGACTGGGTGCAGCTGTCGAGGTGCGGGCTGGCCGTGAAACATCGGAGGCTGATGTCTGCCGACGCCGGCGCGCGACATCACGGGCCAGTGCTCGCAGATGTCCTCGTTCGGCGTCATCGACACCGTTGCGGCTCAGCATCGTCGACTCTGCTCTGTCGACCGCCCGGTCGAGCGATGCCAGCCGTTCGACCTGCCGAGCGGAGCGGCAACGACCGATCGCGTTGCGGGCGAGCAGAACAGATTGCGCACATGCGACGCGGCCGGCAGGCGCAGTGGCGTCTGGGGCGGCGGCAGCCCGCAGGGCGCGCGCTACCGTGATCTGCAGTGGCCCGTAGGGGTTGACGATCCAGCCACTCATGCACACCATCCAGGCCCACACCGCTCCGACAGAGCACATGAGGAAGACCTCCGCCAATGGCGGCGTGGAGTCGACGAACGCTGTCGTGGCACAACTGAATGCCACGATCAGCCCACCGGGCGGGCCTGTGGCGGCCGCATCAAAACCGATTTTGGCCAGCGCGGCCACACCCGCCACGACCAGGAGTCGAAGGTAGTCGTTCGACAGGCCGGCGGCCGCGGCGCCGATCACCACGGCAGCGGTCAGGGCAATACCCACCCCGGCCAACAATGATGCGCGTTCCCGATACGGGGCGTTCTTGCCGTACAGGGACACCAGACTGCCCAGCGAGAGGTAGGCGGCCCAGTGATGCCACCCGCAGCTCACCGCGACCAGCAGCGGCACGCCCACTGCAATGCCGACGCGAAGCGACGGCGCAAGGTAGGCGTCGACGGACCGTGGCCGAAGGCTCGCGCGCACGTGGGCGGTGATTCCCATTGCCAGCGGCTCAGTCTCGGTCGCGTTGCGCCACCAGGTCGAGAGCGATATCGGTGATCAGATCTTCCTGACCGCCGACGAGACGTCGCTGACCGACCGCGATCAAGATGTCGCGGGTGTCGAGATCGTAGCTCCTGGATGCGTTTTCGGCGTGACGCAGGAAGCTGGAGTACACGCCGGCATACCCCAGGGTCAGCGTCTCCCGGTCGACCCGGACCGGCCGGTCCTGCAGGGGACGGACGATGTCATCGGCCGCGTCCTGTAGCGGGAACAGCTCGCACCCGTGTTTCCACCCGTTCAGATCGGCAACGGCGATGAACGGTTCGATTGGGCAGTTGCCGGCCCCGGCGCCGTGCCCGGCCAGCGAGGCATCGACACGGATGGCCCCTTCTTCGACCGCGATGACCGAGTTGGCCACGGACAGCGACAGATTCTGGTGGGCGTGGATACCGATCTGGGTGTCGGCGTCGAGGATGTCGCGGTAGGCGCGGACGCGCTCGCGTACACCGTCCATGGTCAGCCGGCCGCCGGAGTCGACGACGTAGACGCAGTGCGCGCCATACGATTCCATGAGCTTCGCCTGCTTGGCCAGGTCGGCCGGTTCGGTCAGGTGCGACATCATTAGGAAGCCGGACACATCCATGCCGAGTTCCCGTGCGGTGGCGATGTGCTGAGCGGACACATCGGCCTCGGTGCAGTGAGTTGCGATGCGCACCGAGCTGACGCCCATCTGGTGTGCGCGGGTCAATTCGGCGACGGTACCGATCCCCGGAAGCAGCAGAGTGGTCAACGTCGCGCGGTGTACTGCATCAGCGGCCGCTTCGATCCATTCCCAGTCGGTGTTGCTCCCGGGCCCGTAGGTGAGGCTGTGGCCGGCCAGTCCGTCACCGTGGGTGACCTCGATGGCGTCGACGCCTGCAGCGTCGAGCGCCGCGGCGATGGCTGCGACCTGTTCAGGCCGGATGCGATGACGGGTTGCGTGCATGCCGTCGCGGAGCGTGACGTCCTGGATGTAGAGCGCTGCGCCGTCGGCTGCGGTGGCCCCGACGCTCTGGTCGGCAGTGGTGGTGGTCATCGGGTCAACTCCAGAGACTGTTCGGCGATTCGCTCGGCGACCTGCAGAGCCGCGGAGGTCATGATGTCGAGATTTCCTGCATAAGCTGGCAGGTAGTGCGCGGCGCCCTCGACCTCGAGGAATACGGCGACCTTCCAGACCTGACCGTCGATCGGCTCGCCGTCGGTGAGGGTGGTCAGATTGTCGGCCGGGTCCACGGCACTGAATTGGACCTGCTGCTTGAGGCGGTATCCCGGCACGTATTGGGCGACACGCTCGACCATGTCGCCGACCGAGGCGCGGATCGCGTCCTGATCCGGATCGGTGACCAGAGCCAGGACGGTGTCGCGCATGATCAGAGGTGGGTCGGCGGGATTGAGTACGATGATGGCCTTGCCGTGTGCCGCGCCACCCACCACTTCGATTGCCTTGGAGGTGGTTTCGGTGAACTCGTCGATGTTGGCGCGGGTGCCGGGTCCGGCGGACTTCGACGCGATGGAGGCGACGATTTCGGCGTAGTGCACCGGGGTGACCGCGGCGATGGCGGCCACGATCGGGATGGTGGCCTGGCCTCCGCAGGTGACCATGTTGACGATCGGCGCGTCGAGGTGCTGCTCGAGGTTGACCGGGGGCACCACGTACGGTCCGATCGCGGCCGGGGTCAGGTCGATGAGTCGTTTGCTGTACGGTTTCAGCGCCTCCGCGTTGGCGATGTGCGCTTTGGCCGACGTGGAGTCGAAGATGATGTCGATGTCGTCGAAGTCGGGGTGGTTGATGAGGCCTTGGACCCCGCTGTCCACGGTGCTGATTCCCAGCCGCCGTGCCCGGGCGAGTCCGTCGGACTTCGGGTCGATTCCAACCAGCACCGCGATCTCGACATTGCGGGCGATGCGCTTGAGTTTGATGACCAGATCGGTGCCGATGTTGCCCGAACCTATTACGGCCACTTTGGTTTTCGCCATGGTTCTGTCCTTTTTCAGTTCGCGGAGAAGGCGGCGGTGACTGTGCCGATATCGCTGATCGTTGCGGTGTAGGTCGCCCCGGCGGTCACCGGCACCATTGGTCCGAGTGCCCCGGAGAGGATGACGTCACCCTCCTGCAACGGATTGCCGAACCGTAGGGCGGTGTTGGCCAGCCACGCCAGCGCCTTGTACGGACTGCCCAGGCAATCAGCGCCGGTACCCGCTGACAGGGTCGTGCCCTGTTCGTCGGTGACGGTCATCGTTACCGCGGCGAGATCGGGCGCCGAGTTCACGTTCAACCGGTCGCCGAGTACATAGAGCCCGGACGAAGCGTTGTCGGCGATGGTGTCGGCCAGCGAGATGTCCCAGTCGGCCACCCGCGAATCGACGATCTCGAACGCGGCAATTACCTCGGCCACGTGATCTCGTGCGGCGTCAGCTTCGACTGGATCGGTGATCGACCGGCCGAGCACGAATGCCACCTCGGCTTCGATCTTGGGTTGCAGGAGGCGGTTGATCGGGATTTGAACGCTGTTCGAGACGTCCATGTCGTCGTAGAGGACGCCGAAGTCGGGCTGATCGACCCCGAGTTGACGCTGAACGGCTGGCGAGGTCAGTCCGATCTTACGGCCGACGACGTAGCGCCCGCTTGCGCGCGCAGCGGCGACGTTGTGTTGCTGGACGGCGTAGGCGGAATCGATGTCGGCGGTGTCGATGAGGTCGCGGATCGGAGCGCACGGCGCGCGGTTGATCTCGGCTTCGGCGAGACGTTGCGCCGCGGCACGTACCCGGACGCTCGGTTCGGTGAAGACGGGCATGGGAGGTTGTCTTTCTGCTGGCCGGATCAGTGACCGGTGAGGTGACGAGTCAAGTAGTTACCGACGAGCTCGTTGAACTCATCGGCTCGTTCGACCTGCGACCAATGGCCGCACTGACTGAAGATGTGCGCGTCGGCGTGAGGAATGACGTTGAGCAGGTCCCAGGTCCGCGACACCGGAATAACAACGTCCTGGACACCGTGGATGAGCAGCACCGGGATGTTGAGCTTGGCGAGAACGTCGAAGTCCAGCGGCAGTTCGGTGCGGTCGCGATCGCGCGCCGCGACAACATCTTTGAGGCGGTCCGAGGCGGTGTCGTTCAGTGCGGACGCGTAGCGGAGCGACACCAGCTCGTCGGTGACCAGTGACTTGTCGACGACGAACTGCTCGAGCGTGTTGCGGACGCCGTCCTCCGACAGGTTCGGATTGGAGTGGCCCTTGAGTGCTCCGGTCAGCTTCGCACCGCCGGTGCCCATCGACACGATCCCCAGAAGTCGCTCGGGGAAGTCGATGGCGAACTGGAACGCCAGCCAGCCACCGAGCGAGTTGCCGACGATCCAGGTCTTCTCGATTCCCAGCGCGTCGAGAACACGGACGGCGTGCCGGACCCATTCGCGAATGCCGTACGTCGTGCCCTCGGCGACCACCGACTGGCCATAGCCGATGGAGTCGATCGCGATGCAGCGGCCATGCCGGCTCAGCTGCGGCAGATTGAGCCACCAATTCGCTGCGGCGGTCACGCCGGTGCCGGAGCCGTGCAGGAACAGGATCGGTGTGCCGGTGCCGAGTTCGTGGTAGTGGGTGAGCTCGCCGTCGGCGGTGGTCAGCCATTTGTCGGCGAGACCGAAGAACTCATCGGTCGTGTACTCCGGGATTTCGACAGTGCTGGTCATGGGAGATGCTCCTGGCGTCAGGGGTTGGTGGTGATCGCGGTTGTGATGGAGAACCCGGCGATCCATTCGGGGATCTCGCGGTAGTAGCGCGAGGTCATGCGATACGGGCCGACGGCTGACATCGCCGCGTAGGCGGCGATCCAGGTGCGGACCTCGTGGGAGGAGTTGCCGGCCGCGGCCACGAAATCGGCGACGGTCCAGGCATCGATGGGAGTGAGATCGCCATCGGCCAAGATGTCGAGCAGTTCGTTGTCCCACTCGGGGTTGAGTGGCTGGAGAGTGGCTGTGCCAGCGGCGAAGTCGCGTCCGGCGGTGATCACCCGGTCCTCGCGGGCGGCGCGCTGCTCGTCGGTGATGTCGCGTCCGTCGATGAGTCGCTGCCGGACTTCCTCGGGTGCGGTGTCGAACTGCGGTACCGGCGGGTCGTGGGACAGTCCACCGGACCCGAGTAGGAGAACACGTTTGTCCAGACCGGAGACTGCGCGGCCGACTGCTTCGCCGAGCAGCCGGATCCGCTGCACCGGCCCCATCGGTGTGCTCACCGAGTTGATGAAGATGGGTACCGTCGGCACCGCGGAGATCGACCCGAACAGCAGCTCCAGCGGCTGGGCGAACCCGTGGTCGACATGCATCCGTTCTGACAGGGCGGTGTCGATGCCGGAGTTCAGGACGGTCTCGGCGATGAGGTGGGCGGTGTCGCGGTCGACATCGAGGGGCCCGGCCTGGGTGCCGTAATCCCCCACCGATTGGGCGGCGCGTCCGACGCAGAACGGCGGCAACAGGTCGTAGAACACGCCGTTGTAGTGGTCGGGTGCGAAGATCACGACCACATCAGGATCGAAGTCGGTGACGAATCGCCGTGCTGCGGCCAGTTCGGCGTCGACTTCGGCGATCACCTCCGGCGAGGGGTCATTGCGGCCCATCAGGGGTGAGTGCGACAGCGCGCACAGGGCGACAGGCATCAGTAGTTCCTTTCTGCCAGAGAAGTGTTCGGTCTCGCCGCACGCCGTTTCAGGTGGCGGCCAATGGTGGGTCGACGGTGACGTGCAGGCGTAGGGCGGTGTCGTCGGGGCTCGTGCCCAGTACCGCGGTCAGGGCGCCGAGTAGCTGTTCGAAGGCGTCGTTGTCGTCCCAAACCGCCGCGGACTGGCGCCAGGCGATGTACCCGTCAGGCCGCACGAGTAGCGCACCGGCCTCATGGATGTCGCGGACCTTGTGCCAGGCGGCGTACGGGTCGGCGGTGCCGGGAGCGCCGATGACCACGGTCCGCAGGAACGGCAGGTCAAGCTTGGCCGCGGCATTGGACCAGGCCGTGCCGGCCAGGCCGGTGACAAGACTGAGTTTGCCTTTGCCAGTGACGTCGAGGGTCGATACGCGTTGTCCACATGCGTCGACGAGCCAGGCGTGTGGGATCTTCGCGCCCGGCCGCGTGGTGGGTTGGACGTAGAGCTGGGGATCGCGCAGCCACTGTTCCTCCCCCGCCTGCGGGTCGGTGATGACCGCGTTCGAGGTGTAGCGCTGATTGAGTTCGACGCCTTGGGCGTTGAATTCGTAGTTCTTGAGCTCGAGTGCGGCTGCGATCGCGTCGCGCACGGCGACGCCGTCGGGCCCAGGGTCACGGACCTTGGCCAGGCCGGCGGTGACCGGGTCGTCGGCGCCGTCGGTGGCGAAGCAGGCGTTGAGCGGTCCGTAGTCCTTGCGCGACTGGTTGGCGCGAGCCACGATCTGTGCACCGACGGGCTGACGTTCGGTGGTGTAGCTGTCAAGCAACGACGGGGCGGCGTAGCCGTTGAGGACGAACGCCAGCTTCCACGCCAGGTTGAATCCGTCTTGAATGCAGGTGTTGGAACCCAAGCCGCTGCTGGGCGGATGGCGGTGGACCGCGTCGCCACCGCAGAAGACCCGTCCTTTGGAGTAAGTGGTGGCCACGGCCTGGTTGACGTACCACACCGAGGTGGACTCGACCTCGATCTCCAATTCGGGGTCACCGACGAGGGTGCGCACCTTGGCCAGGACGTCGTCAGGTTCGAAGGTGGGTTCTCCGTCGGCCATATCGAAACCCCAGCCGGCGATCCAGGTGTCCCACGGACGGATAGCCCGCAACAGGCCCATACCGATTTCGCCGAAACTGCCACCCGGAGTGAGAATCCAGTGCAATATGCTCGGGCGGTGCTCGACGTACTGGCTCAGATCGGCGTGAAACAGCACGTAGGCAGTGGCCGCACGCGCCATCTCACCCTCGATTTCGAGCCCGATGTCCTCGGCGACTTGAGAACGGGCGCCGTCGGCTCCGACGAGATAGCGCGCTCTCATGCTGTATTCGCGTCCGGAGATGTTGTCGACGAGCTGCACGGTCACGCCGTCTTCGTCCTGGACGTGTGAGACGTAGTCGGTGTTGAACGTCGAAGTGGCGCCACGCTCGGCGGCGTTCTTGAACAGCACCGGTTCCATGTAGAGCTGTGGGATGTCGAGCATGCGGCACGGGCTGTTAGCGATGTAGTCGCCGACCCGGTCGTCGCCGGTGCCCCACGTGCGCAATCGGGCGATCTCGTCGCCAGCCAGGCTCGTGGTAAACAACGTGTCACCCATCAATTCCCACGGCGTGGCGTACTTTTCGGCCTCCTTGTCGACCTGCAGGTCACGCAGCACCTCGACGGCACGTTGGTTGGTGATGTGCGCACGAGGGGTGTTGGCCAGCCAGTTCCATCGGTTGACCACGTGCACTCGCACGCCGTAGGTGGCCAAGGCCAGTGCGGTCGCCGAACCCATGGGCCCGGTGCCGACGATCAGCACATCGGTGTCGAAGCCATCGGCCGGGGAGGTGTTAGGGGCATTCATGACGAGATCACTTTGCTGTTGGTAGGGACAGGGGCGGGGTGGGGAGATTCAGGGTTTCTCGGGTCGTTCGCGGCAATGGTGTTGACTTCTCGGTCGGCGTCGAGTTGCCGCCGGGCGCCGGTGCGGCCCCATCCGCCGGGGAGCAGGCACACCGACACGATCGAGATGACCGAAGCGCCAACGAGATAGGCCACGATTGCGTTGCTTGAACCGGTCGCAGAGAATAGGGCAGTCGCGATTGTCGGTGCGAAGGCCGATCCGAGGACCTGGGAGAGGGTGTAGCCGATGGAGACGCCGCTGTAGCGAACGTCGGCGTCGAAGACCATCGTGAACAAGGAGCCGGTGACGCCGGCGGCTGGGGCCATCGCGATGCCGAACACCAGCACTTGTGCGAGCAGGAACAGCCACGGGTTGCCGGTGTTGATCAGCGCGAACGCCGGCCCGATCACCACACCCATCGCTACTGCGCCGATGAGGTACATCGTCTTGCGGCCGTAGGTGTCCGACAACGACCCGAACACCGGATACAGCACGACAGCCACGACACCGGCGACGAACACGCCCAGCAACGCCTGAGTCCGCGGGATATCGGCGACAGTGGTGCCGTAGGACACCAGGTAGGCCATGCAGATATAGGCGAAGATGCCCTGACTGAGGTACGTGCCGGCCACGAGCAAGATCTGCTTCCAGTGACGGCGCACCGCGACGATGATCGGCATCTTGACCACTGCGGCCTGTTCGCGGACCTTGGCGAAGTCGGGGCTCTCGGTCAGGGACAGTCGGATGACCAGACCGATGACGATCAACACGGCGCTGAACAGGAACGGTATCCGCCAGCCCCACGAGAGGAACTGATCGTCGGGCAACTGCGCGACCGCGAGAAACGCCAACGTCGCCAACGCGGTGCCGGCCGGGGCACCCATCTGCGAGAACGACCCGAAAAACCCCTTACGGGCGCTCGGTGCGTGTTCGACGGCCATCAGGGTGGCGCCGCCCCATTCACCGCCGACGGCGAAACCTTGGAGCAGTCGCAGCACGGTGAGCAGGATCGGTGCGGCGATCCCGATCTGGGCGTAGGTGGGCATCAGACCCATCAGCACTGTGGCCGCGCCCATGCCGACCAGGGAGATGACCAGCATCTGTTTGCGGCCTAGGCGGTCGCCGAAGTGGCCGAAGACCACCCCGCCCAGCGGGCGGGCCAGGAACCCAACACCGAAGGTGGCAAACGACAACAGTACCCCGATGGTGGGAGAGGTGTTGGGGAAGAACAACTTCGGAAACACCAGTGCGGCGGCGGTGCCGTAGATGAAGAAGTCGTAGTACTCCACCGTCGTCCCGATGAAACTCGCCATCGCCACCTTCAACGGCGACGAGGAGGATGATGCGGTCATCGGACTGTCCTAACGAGATGAGCGATACCGACAAGGTCGGCATCGTGAGGAGTGCGGGCTGCCATGTCGGCCTTCCTGACGAGCAACTAGCATGCTAGCCGTCTAGTTGCGACGATACGGACGTCGGGAGCGTGATGCAAGTCTCTGTGTGCGCTCGGTGAGACTGCGGCCGCTCCCGACGCCCGTATCGGGTCTGTTGGGGCTAAGGGACGCTGATGAAGTTGGTGAATCCGCCGTGGCGGGCGGGCAACTCGTCGAGGGCTTCGTTGATCTTCTCGAGGGGGAAGGGGTGGTGTTCGAGCACCGAGAGGTCGAGAAGGCCGGCACCGGCGAGTTCGGCCATCTCCTGGGCTTCGGCGGTGCTGAACCACAGGCTGCCCAGCAGGCTCTGTTGGGCACACATCATGGCGAACATGTCGACCTCGACGCGTTCCATCATGCCGCCGATGTCGACAGCAACACCACCACGGCGTAGGGCGCTGAGCGCTTCGGTGAACGAGGTGACCGGGGCGCCGGGTCCCAGGCAGTCGATGACGACATCGACACCTTCCCCGCGGTTGTGCGTGCGGATCCACTCGCGCAGTCTGCCCTCGCCGTGGTCATTGCTGACGAAAATGCGGTCGGGCGCGATGGTCTGAACGTCAGCGAGTAGTTCGGCGTTGCGGCCGGTACCGAAGATGCGGGTCGCGCCCAAAGCCAGGGCGTTGAGGCAGGCGCCGAGCCCGAGGGTTCCGGAGATGCCGTCGATCAGCACGGTCGAACCCGGCCCGACGTTGGCCTTGCGCAGCGCGGAGTACGCCGTGCACAGGTACCCGAATCGCGCTCCTTCTTCAAAGGAGACCGAGTCGGGAAGCTTGACTAAATTGCGCTGTGGGGCAGTGAGATACTGGGCGAGCCCGCCGTAGGGGTAGGCCTCGAACAGTTGCTGGCCACGCTCGCCGAAGGCGAAGTAGCCCATGAAGGTATAACTGTCGCAGTTCTGGTCGGCGCCCTGGCGGCACGCCCGACACGCACCGCACGACAGGCCGGGGTTGACATAGACCCGGTCGCCGACGGCCACGTCGGTGACGTGGCTTCCCACGGCGGTGACAATCCCGGCCGAGTCGAGGCCGAACACTGCGGGCAGCTGCGGCAGTGGGAGGTAGGGAAACCACTCGGCGTAGGTGGCGAGCACGTTCCGCAGATTGGGAACGACGTTGCAGGCCTTGACTTCGACGAGCACGTCGGTGGCCCGGGGTTCCGGAACGGGAATCGACTCGATACGCATCGGAGCGTTGTGGTCATGCAGTCGGGCGGCCAGCATGGTGTTGGTCATCTAGCAGTCTCTCTTCGCGGTGGTCGGGCCGTGATCAGGCCGAGGTGGTGGTGGTCGCGGTCGACGACAGCGCGGCGGCGATCTCGTCGGTGGTGGTGATCTCGGCAAGCAGTCCGAGCGAAGCGATACTCGCGGCGTGGGTTGCTTCGTCCGCGGCGGAGCAGGCGTTCTCGGCCACGATCACGCGGTAGCCGAGATCGCTGGCGGTGCGGGCGGTGCCCTCTACGGAGAAATTGGTCGCTACCCCGGCGAATACGACGGTGTCGATGCCGTGTTGCTTCAAGACTTCGTCGAGAGTCGAGTCCTGGAAGCCACCGACGCGGGTGTGGGTGATGACGATGTCGTTCTCGGCAGGGGCGACCTCATCGACGATGGCGGCGAGGCCACTGCCGTCCTTGAGACATCCCGACTGCGACACGATGCCCAGGATCGGCGAGTTGACATGCAGGTCGGAGAAGTCGGGCTGCCAGGCGACCCGGGTGTAGACAACCGGGCTGCCGGCGGCGCGAAAAGCCTCGGCCAGCGAGGCGATCGTCGCCAGGACGTTGCGTTCGACGACCTGGCTGTAGAAGAAGTCGCTGAAAGCGCCGTCGGGTCCGACGACGTCGCCTTGCAGATGGACTGCGATCAAGGCCGTGGTGCGTGGGTCGAGTTCGATACTCATAGGAAGTGTCCTCAATTCAGAAGTGTTGTCAGCCAATGCTTTCGGAAGAGCTCAGGCGTGGGCGATGATGGAGCGGCCGATGTTGTCGATGTCGCGGACCGCGGTGAAGGGATTGGACAGGAACACCTGGAGCACATCGACACCGGCTTCGAGCATGAGCGCGCTCTTCTCCCGCAGCTCGCCTGGCGAGCCGTACAGGCACCAGTAGTCGACGAGTTCCTTGGTGATGATCGGGCGGTGGCGCGGATCCAGGCCGCGCAAATACTTCGCCCATACGTCGAGGTAATGCGGCTGGTCGGGAGCGGTCGGGTCCCCCAGGTATTGCTGGGCGGCCGTGATGGAAGCATCGACGATCGAGTCGCCGAGCTGATCGCGATGATCATTCATCAGTCCGGAGTTGGTGATGCACGAGCTGATCGGGCCCGATCCGAAACCATTGGTGACGCCGTCTTCCCATGTCTCGCCATTCTCGAGCTGGTAGAACCACGACAGCGACACGAGCTTTACCGACCCTGGGGCTCGGCCGGCGTCGGCGACGGCCTTGTCGAGCTTGCTTCGGATCAGCTTGATCATCTCGACGTTGGGGCCAAGGCAGTACACGACGGCGTCGGCATACTTCGCCGCCTCGGCCAACCCGCGCGGCCCGCCCGCGGCGACCCAGATGGGAATGTGGTCGGTGACGTTGTAGAAACCGCTCTCCTTGTCGAGGAACTCGACTTCTCGTTCTTGGCCCAGCCACTTGTGCACTACTCGCCGACCGGCCATCAACTCCCGCGACACCTCGATCGAGTGGGACAGTTCGGCGACCTTGGCCGGACGATTACCCATGGAACGCAGCGCGTTGTTGGCGGTCCCGATGCCCAGGAACGTGCGCCCTGGAGCCAGCGCGTTCAATGTGGCCATCGAATTCGCGGTCACCGGCGCGATCCGCGTCAATGGGTTGGTCACCATCGTGCCGAGATGGATCGTCGACGTCTGCTGCGAGGCCAGCGCCAAGAACTGATACGGGTCGCTGAACAGCAACGGCCCCTCCCCTACGCCGAAATGACTGACCCCCAAGTCCTCGGCCTGCCGCACCATGGCGACCTGGTCAATCTTTGCGCAGGTCCCAATGCTGAACTGCATGGCTTCTCCTTCGATATGTGCAGCGACCCCTCGAAGCCCGAATACGGAGCGACGATCAGCCGCCGGAGCGTATCCATCACTGCGTCTTCGTGTGACGAACTCCGAACCGCCAACCAGGAAAACTGGAATGCTAGCGTTCTAGATGACGGTAGCTCATAGTGATAGGCACCACAAGTAGCTAGAATGCTAGTTTTGCGCCACACTGGTCGCGCCGCACTCAGGACACATGCGCGCCGCTACCGTGAGTGACAACCGACCGCACGATCACGAGGAGGCCTGCGCAATGCCCACGCCGTCCAATGAGGCCGCCGTCGCGTCAGCCGCTCGACTATCGGGTGCTCGCCTCTCGTCGGTGCTGTACGACGTTCTCAAGACGCGACTGCTCGAGGGGGCCTACGCTGCTGGCGAACGCATCGTCGTCGAGCAGATCCGCCGCGAGTTTGACGTCAGCAAGCAGCCGGTCATGGACGCGCTCCGTCGCCTGGCCGCCGACCGCCTCATCGCGATCATCCCGCAGAGCGGCATCGAGGTACTCAGCTATACCCACCGCGAGGTCGAGGACTTCTATCTATTGTTCGGCGACTTCGAGGGCACCATTGCTGCCGTCGCCGCAGCACGACGCACCGATGCCCAATTACACGAATTGCGGCGCGTATCAGCCGAAGTTGAAGCGCTCCTCCTCCTAGGCGATCCCACCGCCCGCGCCCACGGGTACCGTGTCCACAACCGCGAGTTCCACGCAGTCATCCACGCGATGGCTCACTCGCGGATCATGGAAGAAACCAGCCAACGCATGTGGGACATGTCCGACTTCCTCATCAACACGGCCGGTATCGCAAACCCGCTGTCCGAGGCACTCCCCCAGCGGCAATGCGACCACGACGAGATCGCCAAAGCGATAAACAACCGCGACGAAGAACGCGCCCGAGAATCCATGCGGCGCCACATCATCGGAACTGTCGGCCTCATAGACGGCGAGAGTCAGGTCGCATCGGCCTGACCCGTACAGTCAAGCTCCGAGCCGTCTGCTGACATAACGTACATTATCGGCGCTTCAAAATGATTGGGGGACAGGTGTTCACCTACGTAACTGACATAAGCATGCCCCCTGCGGGGGCACCCGCGTCAGCGTTCTCACGCTTCGCCGCAGGTGAATTCGGCGGTGCGCAGGAATTCAGGGGTGATCGCGAGACCGGTGCGGTTGGCGGCCATCGCCAGCGACCCATCAATGATGTGGTGCAAGCCGTCGTCGCCGGTGCCGTCTTCGTAGGGATCGGGCTCGAGGCCGGCGGTCTGCATGAGTGATGGCCAGTCGCCGGCATTCGGGTCGCGGGTGTACGCCGAACGAAGCAGCGGGTCGAAGCTGGTGACCTGGGTGCCGTCTCGCCAGATCGTGAACACGCTGAGTGCTTCGACATCTCGGGACAGCGACACGATTTCGCGGCCGCGTGACAGTTCAGCCATATCGGTGTCGCTGCCGGCGGCCAGGCTGGTCGGCGCCACGGTGATCGTCCAGGTGTCGAGTTGTGCGGCTCCGATGACCTCGAAGTGCTCCCAGCTGGTTTCGTTGACACCGTCGAGCCCTGTCGTGTTCGGCAGCGATCGAGTGGTCAGCGCCGCGATCACCTCACGAGGGTCGGCGTTGCTGATGTAGGCCATGCTGAATGCGTTGGTCGTCCAGGGGTAGTCGATCGCAAGCCATCCGAAGTCGCGGTAGGTGTAAGTCATGCGCCGATCCTGACACGTTCGGCGGTCCCGCTGCTGTTCCCTGCTCGGCGCATAGAGTCGGGTGGTTGTTCCGGCAGCGGCTTCGGTACTTGTCGCGCATACTTCTATCAGGGGAGAGAGATGACCCGCTTCGGTCGAGTTCGTTCGGGTGTGGTGGTCCTGGCGGTGGTGTTGTGTGCCGTGATGCTGGCCACCGCATGCGGGTTTCAGGAACCGCCGTCTCGCAAGAGCATCGACGCAGACGACGCTGCTGATCGCGTCGAACACCGGAGCGTGCACGTCCCCGATGGTTTCGAATTCGCCCAGGGCTTCGTGTGGCCGATGAATTCAGTTGGCACCTCGGCGTTCGCCATCCGGTACGACGGGCCAGCCGATCAGTTCCGGACGTTGCGGGCCGCCGACGTCGGTCGCGGGTTGTCCGAGTTCGAGGACCTACCGTGCACGTCTATCCCCTCACCTCGCAGATACGACCTCGTCGAGCTTGGATTGTCCTGCCCCGCCGGCGGTGGTGCGCGGATCAGCCGCTCCGAGAGTGGCCGCGAGCCCGACAGCTCCGTGGGCCACGTTGAACGTGCAGTCATTCTGAACCTCACCCCGCCGCACACCCAGCTGTTCGTTCTGTACGGGGGGACGTAGCCGAGCCACCGGCGCACAACCGGCGACTCGGCTACTGACTTCTAGCGCAGTCCTTCCCACGCGATCGGGCTGCCGTGCCCGAAGACCTGGAACCACTTGTTGATTCCCAGACGGAACCCGCGCAAAGCGACCTCGGTCACGAACTCGACCGGCAGCGTGCCGTCGTAGTCGGTGTCGTAGTCGTACGCGTCGTAGGTGTGGGCCTGCTGCGCCAGCTTGATCGGATGCCGGCCAGCCGGACCGGGCCGGGCGATGACTGAGGTGCACGCCGACATCGCGTACCCGCCGAGAGAGTACCAGTGATCACTATCGGGCAGTCCTCGGGTCTGAATCCAGCCCTTGTACTCATTTCCCTCCTCATCTTTGCCGATCGCGATGAAGGTCGCTTTGAAGGGCTTGTTGAGCCGATCGGCGAACTCGATGGCGGTCGCGACAGTGTGGTCACGATTGGCAGCCCGCATCAGCGCGGGTGCAGTGACACCGTCGAAGCCGGTGAACGATGTCTCCATCCACTCGTCGACCGTGCTCGGCGCCAGCGTCACGTCGATACCCGGGTCTTCGTACAGGTGCTTCCACAGGTACCGGGCAACTTCCGCACCCCCCTTGGTGGCCAGGGCGTTGTCGACCATGACCGCTTCCTGGCGATTCTGCTTCGACAGGGAGCCGTCGGGATCATCGACGGTGTTCCAGTCCGCGAAGGTGTCAGGCTCGGGCGGCCACACGGGATACTCCGGGAAAATCCAGGTGTCGTCGAGGGTCAACTCCTCGGAGTCGTCGACCTGGTGGACGCCGCCGAGTTGGCCGTCCCACAGCCGCAACGTGCCTCGCTGGAACGTCTGCGAGACGTTGTCACCGGTGTAAACCGGGCCAGCCGTCGGATAGCCGTACGGTCCGGCTTCGTACCCGGACAGGCCCCAGAACATGTGCAGCGGCCCGTACACCGGGTGCGCCCCGGTGTTGGGGTGCCAGTAGATCGCCCCGCCCTGGAAGGTGGTGAAACGGCCCTTGCCGTCGGGGGCGACGATCTCATCCGAGGTCGGAAACTTCAGGACACCGGTCTCGGCGCCGAGAGCCTTCCACTTGTCATAGATCAGACCCTGGATCGAGTGTGCCCCGGTGGCCGGCGACCAGTAGATGTGGCCACCCTGGAACTCCTGGCGGCGGCTGATGCCGTCGGACAGCACGATCTCGTCGGTCTTCGGGTACTTCAGGAAGCCGGTTTCGTAGCCGTGGTCACCCCATTTGAACAGAAACTCGTGCGCCACCGGGTGCGCGCCGGTGGCGGCCGACCAGTAGATGTTGCCGCCGATGAACTCCGATCGTTTGCCGGTGTTGCCCGGGTTGGTCAGCTCGTTGCTCTTGGGAAACAGCAGGAAGCTCGTCGGTCCTCCCATCTGGTTGTACTTGTCGCGGATCGCCCCGCACACCTGGAACGTTGTGGGCGGGTAGATCTGGCAGCCGGCCGCGACCGCGGCAGTGGTTGTGAAAGCCTGCACGGCCGGCGCGGCGCCCTCGAGTGGTGCGTTGTCCTCGAGGGTGGTGGTCGCAGCCGTGGCCTCAGAGGTGGTGTTGTCCTGCATCACGAATACTCCTTGCGAGTGGTTAAACTCCGTCGCCGTTTGGTGGCGGCGGATGCTCGACGAGGTGACGAGCTAACGACAGGTTGGCACCCGCCACCGACAATTACGCATCACTCCAGGCCACACCACAAATCGACACACAAATACGCCAAACGGTGCCACGGAATGCGTTGTGGACACCCGTCCTCGACACAACACCGCAGATCACAAAAGCCTTTCCGCCCCTCTTGCAGCGCATCTGTCGGCAGGTTGCGCTACACCTGAGAACAGCTTCACCCCAACGGGTTTGCGGGATATAGCGGTCACGGCGGGGAAGCGAAGCACCACCAACCGACTCATCCTCTACCGCCCCGACGATCAACCCCGAATCATCAGAAATGGAGTAGAAGATAATGACCGACACATTGTTTGCTGATATTTCCGAATGGCAGCCGCCGATCGATGACAGCTATCCCTATAAGTGGTTATCGATCCGATCGAATGACGGCACCTATCGTGACCGCAATTTCGCCCATAATTGGAATACGGCGCGGTCGTGGCTCGATTCAGGCCGGTTGCGGGGACTCATCGTCTACTGCGTGTACCGGCGCAACTGGCGAGACGTGCTGGCCACCCACCGTCAGATGCAGGGCGAGAACCGTCCCGACGTCGTGTCGATGGTCGACGTCGAATCGTGGGGCGGACAGATCACCGGCGACAACAGCGACCCGATCAACCGGCTCGTCTGGGGCATCAGTGACTGGCGCGGCCCCCGTATCCACGGTCGTCCGCGGCGCGTGATCGGCTACCTCAACCCACACGACGCCCATATCTGGCCCACCCGCCCCCCGATCGGGTTCGTCGTCCCCTCCTACGGCTCACGGCCGCGGTTTACCGCCGGCACCCGCGACCTGGCCGCACAGATGATCGCCCACCAGTACACCGACGGTCAGGGCTACGGCAACGGCCTCCCCGAGGGCTACGGCACGGTCCGTTGCGACATGAACGCCGCCAACGGCTACGACCCCGAACAGCTACGCGCCGCCACCGGAATCGAACACGCGGCACGATCACCCGCCGGGTAACCCAGACCGCACCCGACCCACCTCGACCCGCCCGGTTTGTCACCCCCACCCCCTACAGTTCGCACACATGTTCGATCCGTCGATTGGGAGGTGGAATGCGCCCACTGGTCATTTTCTTCGACAACCGGGCGGGTCGCCGTCAACCGCCCACCCCCGCCGCAGGGATGGGATCGCCGTGGAGGTCACCGTTGATGCACGCCGATAACAGTGCCCATCTGCGTGCGGCCGCGCGCCGCCGCCACGCCGCCACCCGCCGACGTGCCCTCGCAGCCTTCGACGCTCACCCTGCGCCCACGACTGTCACAGGACTCGCCCGCGCCGCCGGCGTCGCACGCTCATGGATCTACACCCAACCTGACATCCTCGCCCGTATCAGAGCCTCGTCCGCCGCTACAACCGAAAGACCCACCGCACCCGACGCGGCCGCTCCCCCCACAGAAAGCCGACACCGTCACAACCCGGACCTCGCTGCCGAAAACGCTCGACTACGCCACCAACTCGCCGCCGCGCACCGCCAACTACACGCCGCGCAGAACCGACACGCTCACTAGACCCGCAGCGGTCTGCGCCGCCGCCGGCTCGATGTTGCGCTGAAGTCGGCGTCGAGGAATTGTGCTGGCGCCTACGTCAGGGTGATGACATAACCCAACATTATCGGCGTTTTAAATCATCTGGAGGAGTGGGTATTTCAAGAGAATCTGACATAATGGGACCTGGTTCGCGTCGAGGGCGGCCGTATTCGCCGTGCATTGAATCCACGGCGGACACAGCCGCACTGCCCACACTGGCAAGGGCGGCTAGTCATCGGGGCCATTGCTGGGTTGTCTTCTCGGGTGCTTCCTAGTGACGTAGCCGCGTTGCGGCGATGATCGCCGCAATACTGGCGATGACGGCGGCTGCGGTGTTCAGGCCATCGGTGAACGCTACCTCTGCAGCCCCGATCAGTTGTTGCCCGAGCGCTCCGGGCAGTTCGTCGGCGTAGGTGAGCGCGCCGCCGATGCTGTCGGAGGCCGCGGCTGCTGCGTCGGCGGGCAGATTGTCGGGAAGGGAGGACTCGATGCTGCTGCGATAGGCCGCTATTCCGACGCTGCCGAGGACTGCGGCCCCGAGCGAGCGGCCCAGGGTTCCTCGCCTCGGGAGGCCTCGGTCCATCCATGGGGTAGGGCTGCTCCCCCTCCGCTCAGCGTCCTCCGGCTCATCTGAACTACTATTTTGAATAGTTTTAAGATGGCTGTTGGAGGTGCGGTGATCGCAAGCGTTGTGGCCCAAGGGGCACTCTTGGGGCTGTTCGGTGCGGTCGTAGCGTGTGGTGTCGCCGCTGCCCGTCGGCCGGGTCGAGGTGGGGAGGCTTGGCGGGCGCTCGTTTCGTGTGCGCTTGCTGTGAGTGCGGCCGGCGGCGTGATGGTGGTTGCTCCCCAGGGCTTTTTCGCGGCGGCGATCGTGTTGGCGCTGCTCTGTGTTGGGGCGTTCATGCTGTTTTCTGCTCGTCTGCACGGCGCGTCGTTGGCGGTGATGGTGGACTCGCTCGTGTGGATGGCCTCGGCGATGTGGGTGTTCATCGTGTTCGCCGCCACGGGCGGGCCGATCGAGGGTGGTGTGGTGCCTGCTGATCCGATTGCCGAGTTGGCGTTGAGGGCAGAGCTCAATCGACCCCCGAGGTGGGTCCGTACTGGCAGTGTGATCGCGATTTTCGGTCTGGTGGCCGCGATAGTCTTCCGCCTGGCCCGGCCGGCCTCCTGTGGTGATTGCTTCGAGACCCTCGTTCCCGGCGCCCACGCCCGATGGCCACAAAATACGAAGGTGGTTAGTAGAAGTGGGGTCTGATGCGGGTGTGCGGGGAGGTGGTGAGGCATGACTGACGGTGTCGCGGTGCGGCGTGCGGGTCGGTTCGGCCCGCGCGGTCCTGCCCGTACGATCTCCCGTGCGGTGGGTCTTGCTGTGGTGATGTTTGAGGCGGTGGCCGCGTTCTGGCTGGTGATGCTGCTCCGAACGTCGGATCTCGTGCTATCCGACCCCCGCTCAGGAGTCGGGCGCGGTGATCCGGTTGAGCTGCGGGTGCTGACCGCTGTGGATGTGCACGACTGGGTGTCGGCTCTGAGTGCTGCGGCCTTCGCTGCGGGTGTGGCCGGTGCGCTGGTGGCGCGTCTACTCCCAGCAGTCAAGGGGCGCGCGACCGGTTGAGTAGTCGGGCCTGGGCCTCGCCGGAGGCGCCGGGGTTTCACTTGTCGGAGGGTTTTTGTGGCTTAGGCTTTGGTGCCGCCGCCGCGGGTGTGGCGAGGTTTGAGGGTGAGGTATTCGCTGAGCACTTCCCGCTCGGCGGGTGTCACGGTCTGGGCGAAGTGCATCAGTACTGCCGCGGAGTCTCCGCTGGCGTCGAGGACCTGACGCAAGGTGCGTGAGGTGGCCTCTTCACGGGTCTGCATGGGGAAGTACCGGTAGGCGCGGCTGACTTTTTCTCGACCGACGAACCCTTTTTTGTGCAGGTTGGTGACGACGGTGAGCACTGTGGTGTAGGCCGGTTCGCGGTCGTGGAGTTCCTCGACTAGGTCGTGCACCGACAACGCCGCACCGGCTGACCACAGCACGTCCATCACTGCGCGTTCCAGTGAACCCAGCCCAGTCATTTTCACCCACCATCTCTAGATGCGGGTCAATCTTACGACGGACTACCTCAGTTAGTAGCTTGGTCCCGTTTGAGCGCATCGGCAGCGCCGCAACGCGGGCGGTGTTTGAAGGCCACGGGGAATTCGGTTCCAGGGGTGCTGCGGTGGATGTGACGTCGTGTTGTGGTCGGCAACGTGATGGTGAAGGTGGCTCCGTGTCCGGCTCCCAGGCTTTCGGCGAGCAAGGTGCCCCCATGGTCTTCGACGATAGAGCGGGCGATGGTGAGGCCGATTCCGCTGCCGCCGGCGTCTCTGGTGCGTGAGGAGTCGGTGCGGTAGAAGCGGTCGAAGATGTGTGGAAGGTGTTGAGGGGGAATGCCGTCCCCGCAGTCGACGACGCTGATGCGCACCGCGTGTGCCGGGGCGGTGTCGGCTTTCACTACGACTCGCTGGCCCGGGGAGCTGTGTCGCAGCGCGTTGGTGAGCAGATTGAGCAGTACTTGGCTCATTCGTTCGGCGTCGACATGGATGTGTACGCGCGCGGCGGTGGTGACGATGCCCAGCGTGACTTCGGCGTCGGTGAACAGGTCGGCGGCTTCTTCGTAGGTCGCGATGAGCAGTTCGTTGACAGTGATCGTCGCCGGGTGGAGGGGCATCTGATGCTCGTCGGTGCTGGATACGGTCGCGATGTCCTCGGCGAGGCGCTGCAGGCGGGTGGTGGCGGTGCGCACGACGTCGAAGGTCTGTGAGTCGGGAGCCCGGATTCCGTCTTCGATGGCGTCGGTGATCGCGCCGATGGTGGTCAGTGGGGTGCGCAGTTCGTGGGCGAGGTCTGACAGCATCCGCTTGCGGATGTCGTCTTGTGAATCCAGCCGTTGTGCAAGTTGGTTGATGGCTCGGCTGAGCTGGGTGAACTCGGTGCCGAGCTGGCGATCGGGTACGCGCGTGCGGTAGTTGCCGGCGCCAATAGCCACGGCTGAGCGGGCGACGCTGGCGACTGACTGTTGTACGCGGCGAGCCAGGAACCAGCTGACGGCCGTGGCCAGGATCGTCGAGGTGATCAATGCGGCAGACATTGAGACGACGATCGAGGAAGTGAACGCGGCTTCGACATGGTCGGCCTGAACTGACCCTGGCTCGAGGCGAGCTTGGCCGAGGTGGTCGTGGAAGGTGTGTGGAGCCACGAATAGTGCCACGATCGCGACGCTGATGCCGCCGCCGGCGATGACGATAGCTTGAGCGAGCATGAGCCGGGAGCCGAAGCTGCCGGGGATACGTAACCGTCGACGTTCATCGTTCATGGCTGTCTCCTCGAGGTTGGCCGTCACCCATCCGGTAGCCCACTCCGCGAACGGTGCGGATGAATCGGCCGGCTACGGCGCTGTCGCCGAGTTTGCGGCGCAGGCTGGCGACATGGACTTCGACGACGTGGGCATCGCCGACCCAGTTGGGTCCCCAGATTTCGGTGAGCAGTTGCTCTCGACTGAACACAACACCGGGCCGCCGCGTGAGCGCTTCGAGAACGTCGAACTCAGTCCGAGTCAGCTCCACGGGTGTGCTCTGCACCTGGACTTCACGACCCTGAGGGTCGAGGGTGAGCTCCCCTATCGTCCGCGGGTGCGACTCGCCGGTTGGGGTCGGCCGTGGTCGGCGCAGCATGGCGTCGATGCGCGCCATCAGCTCACGAGGGCGAAATGGTTTCGTGAGGTAGTCATCGGCCCCCACCGACAGGCCAACGACTGTGTCGACTTCGTCCGCGCGGGCCGTGACCATCACGATGTAGGCGTTGGTGAAGGTGCGTAACTGTCGACAGACCTCGACGCCATCGAGTGACGGCAAGCCCAGGTCGAGGATGACTACTGCCGGACTCGCCGTGCGTGCGGCGGCGACTCCCTCCTGGCCGTCGGGCGCAACGGTGACCGTGAATCCGCTGCGCTGCAGGTAGTCAGCAACGACTTCGGCAATGTCGGGCTCATCTTCGATCACCAGGGCGTGCAGACCGTGCGGTGGTCGGACCACCGGCATATGGAGGTCGTCGACGACGTTGCGATCTTGGGGCACGCTCCTATGGTGGCGGTGGTCTACACGATCATCCAACCTCGTGGGCGTTCTTGAGCAGATCTTGATCCACGCTGCCGATCAGCCTTGAGGTTCGGTGGGCAAGGTGGCGGTGTCGCCGGGTGGAACGTTACGACACAGTTCCCTCTCACACTGATGATCTGATTTCTGCCCGGCGGCGTCCTGTTCAACAACGCAGAGGATGCCCGTGTGACTGTCTCCTACAGCCTCACCACCAGTGATCCATTCGCCAGTACCTTCCCCGCCGAAGCCGCGTCGCCCCGTGCTGGGCTGAGTCGTCAGCTGGTGGGCGGCACCCCGGTGTTGCGCATCGAGGAACCCTTCGCCGAGCACGGGCGCGGCTTCTGGGCCAAGCTGGAAGGCTTCAACCCCGGTGGTATGAAAGACCGGCCTGCGCTGCACATGGTGGAACGCGCCCGCGCCCGTGAAGAGCTGGCCCCGGGGGCGCGGATCATCGAATCAACTAGTGGGACACTGGGATTAGGCCTGGCTTTAGCGGGCATCGTGTTCGGGCATCCGGTGACCTTGGTGACCGATCCAGGACTGGAACCGATCTTGCGGCAGATGCTCGCCGCATACGGCGCCCAGGTCGATGTCGTCAGCGATCCCCATCCGGTCGGGGGTTGGCAACAAGCCCGCCGCGACCGCGTGCGCACCCTGCTCGAGCGCGACGAGGCTGCGTGGTGTCCCGACCAGTATTCCAACCCCGACAACGTGACCGGTTACAGCTCGTTGGGTGTGGAGTTGATCGCGCAGCTGCGACATATCGATGTGCTGGTGTGCTCGGTGGGCACCGGTGGGCACTCAGCCGGTGTGGCTCATACTCTGCGGCAGTTCAACCCTGAGCTGGAGGTTGTGGGCGTAGACACCATTGGCTCGACGATTTTCGGCCAGCCGGCACAGTCACGGATTATGCGGGGACTCGGCTCGAGTATCTACCCCCGCAACGTTGCCTATGACCAGTTCAGTGAGGTGCACTGGGTGGCGCCGGCCGAGGCAGTCTGGGCATGTCGCACCCTGGCCGCCACGCATTACGCCACCGGCGGCTGGAGCGTGGGCGCGGTGGCCCTGGTCTCGGGCTGGCTGGCGCGTACTCGTTCGGCCGATACGCGCATCGCGGCGGTGTTCCCCGATGGCCCCGCTCGCTACTACGGAACCATTTACAACGATGAGTACTGCCGCGCTCACGACCTGATCGGCGCCCCGGCGCCGCCCACTGAACCCCGCACCATCAGCGATCCGCTCACTCAGGTCGCGAGCAGCTGGACGCGGTGCCCTACCATCATCGACCCCACTTGCGTGCCGCACGCCGAGCCCACGAGCTGATCTATGCGACGCCTCTACCGCAGTTTCCGCAGCTTCGATCGCCCCAGCCAAGTGCTGATGGTCAATCAGTTCACCATCAATCTCGGCTTCTACATGCTCATGCCCTACCTCGCCGCCTACCTCGCCGGCCCGCTGGCCCTGGCCGCATGGGCAGTGGGCCTGGTCCTGGGGATACGCAACTTCTCCCAACAGGGCATGTTCCTGATCGGGGGAACACTCGCTGACCGCTGGGGTTACAAACCGCTCATCATCGCCGGATGCCTGATGAGGGTCATCGGATTCGTCCTACTGGCCCTGGTCAGTTCGCTGCCGGCGATCCTGATCGCCTCGGCGGCAACGGGATTCGCCGGGGCGCTGTTCAACCCCGCCGTACGGGCCTACCTGGCCGCCGACGCCGGTGAGCGCCGCATCGAAGCATTCGCCGTGTTCAACGTGTTCTACCAGGCCGGGATCCTGCTCGGGCCGCTGGTCGGACTAGCCCTGACCGCCCTGGACTTCCGGCTCACCTCTCTCTGTGCGGCAGCAGTTTTCGCGGTCCTGACCCTCGTGCAGATCAAAGCGCTACCCGCAACAACACCTGCCCCGAGCAGCACCTCAATCATTCAGGACTGGCGCAGCGTCGTCCGTAACCGGCGATTCCTGCTCTTCGCTGCGGCGATGGCCAGCTCTTACGTGCTGTCCTTCCAGGTCTACCTCGCCCTGCCCCTACATGCCGACCGCATAGCAGACAACCCCACCCTCGCCACCAGTGTTGTCACCGCAATGTTCGTGGTGACCGGTCTGGTGGCCATCGCCGGCCAGCTACGCATCACCACATGGTTCGGCAACCGCTGGGGCAGCACCGGCAGCCTGAGCGTGGGAATGACGCTGATGGCTGCAGCTTTCCTGCCCCTAGTCGCCAGCACCGCAACGCATCAGCGCAACATCGCCCTCAACATCGCCGCCCTGCTACTCACCGCAGCTCTGCTCGCCGCCGCCACCGCAGCAGTGTTCCCATTCGAAATGGACACGGTGGTGGGACTGGCCCGCGGCACGCTTGTCGCCACCCACTACGGGCTCTACAACACCATCGTCGGGATCGGGATTCTGCTCGGCAACGCCGCGACCGGGTGGCTGTTCAGCGCGGCCACCACCCGCGACATGCCCGAACTGGTGTGGATCGCTCTAGTCCTCACCGGCATGGCGGCGGCGTCTGCCCTGTTGATGTTGCACCGCCGCGGATGGCTCAGCGTCTCCGCCCCCACCGAAGCTCAACCCACCTCCACCCATTGATTACCCTAGGGGGGTAGGGTATAACGGTGGTGTGGCGAGACGCCACAGCGACAGACCCCCTGAGGGTCGTCGGCACCACTGCTGTACCGAAAGGGCACATCTCATGAGCACATCGACAGTGATCGTCTCCGGAATGACGTGTGGGCACTGCGCGGCGTCGGTGCGTGAAGAAGTCGGCGCACTGGCCGGCGTGACCGACGTCGAGGTCGACGTGGCCAGCGGGCAAGTCACCATCTCCAGCTCGGCCCCGATCGAGGCCGACGCGATCCGCGGCGCGATCGAAGAGGCCGGCTACCACCTGGCGCAGTAGCCGACGAGGGGCTGAAGTGTCTGCCCCACTGGCGACTTCAGCCCTTCTCCGGGCGGCGTGGGTGTCGCCACCACCGATGACAGGAATCCAGCGATGAATGTTCCAACCAAGCTCGGCGTCTTCGCCGCGGCCCTGCTGATAGTTTTCGCCGCGGCCTATGCCATCGCCGCGGGTGTCGCACCCGATCGGCCACGACCGTCGTCGGCCGAGTCCACCCATGTCGGCCACACTGCCCAACCGTCATCATCTGCGTCCCCCGGTGCCGATCAGGTTCGCGGAGTTTCGATGGCAGCAGCCGGCTTCATCCTGGGAAATGTGGTGGCACCCCATGCGCCCGGGATGCAAGCACCGCTGAGCTTTGAGATCCTCGACGCCGCCGGGGCCGCGGTCACCGACTTCGCCACCGAGCACGACAAGCAGCTGCACCTGATCGTCGTCCGCGCGGATGGCACCCACTTCCGACACGTGCACCCCACTCTCTCGCCCGAAGGGCGCTGGACGCTGCCCTGGCAGTGGGCGACGGGAGGCAGCTACCGGATCTATGCCGACTTCGTGCCCGCCGCCACCGGCCAACCCCTCACCCTCACCAGCACCGTCGAAGTCAGCGGTGACTACCAGCCGGCCCCACCCACCGCCGAATCACGACAGTCATCCGTCGACGGGTTCGACATCGGGCTGGCCGGTCATCTGCGCGCGGGCGTCGAGTCCGAACTGACCGTCACCGTGCGCCGAGCAGGACAACCGGTCACCACCCTGCAGCCGTATCTGGGCGCTTTCGGTCACTTGGTGGCCCTGCGTCAGGGTGACCTGGCCTACCTGCATGTTCACCCTGAGGGCGCGGCACCGACTGCCGGTCAACTCGCGGGACCACAGGTCCGCTTCGCCACCACCGCCCCCACCCCGGGCCGCTATCTGCTCTACCTCGACTTCCAGGTCCAGGGCGCTGTGCATACCGCCACCTTCGTTCTCGACGCCCCCACCGGCGCCCCGGCCCCTGACTCCACGGCCCCCTCGGCCGATCCGCACGCCGGACACTAACTCGCTGACCAGCGCCACCCGGGGCACTGCGCCGAGGCATTCACCCAACGAGGAACCCCCCATGACCACCTCAGCTCCGATCCACCCACCTGCGGCCACCGCCGAGCAGACAGGCGCCGTCGATATCGAAATCGCCGTGTCGGGCATGACGTGTGCATCGTGCGCGGCACGCATCGAACGCACACTGAACAAACTCGACGGAGTGAGCGCCTCGGTGAACTACGCCACCGAAAAAGCTCACGTCAGCGCACCCGCCGGTGTCGACCCACACCTGCTGATCGAGACCATCGAACAGGCCGGATACCACGCTGCGCTGCCCGCCACTCCCACCAAAGGTGCCGCCCCCGACGATGACCCTTCGGACGACGACGGGGAGCTCGTGGCCTTGCGTCACCGACTGATCGGTGCGGTGGTTCTCTCGGTACCGGTGATCGCGCTGGCAATGGTCCCGGCGTTGCAGTTCACCTACTGGCAGTGGGCGTCGTTGACGTTGGCCGCGCCAGTGATCGTGTGGGCGGCATGGCCGTTTCATCGCGCCGCGTTGCTCAACCTGCGCCACGGTGCGGCCACCATGGACACCCTCATCTCGGTCGGCACCACCGCGGCGCTGTTGTGGTCGTTGTATGCGTTGTTCTTCGGCACCGCCGGACAACCAGGCATGACCCACGGATTCACCCTGACGGTCAGCGCTTCTGACGGTGCAGGCAACATCTACCTTGAGGTCGCCGCGGGGGTCACGATGTTCGTCCTGGCCGGCCGATACTTCGAGAAGCGGTCCAAACGGCGCGCCGGTGCGGCGTTGCGGGCCTTGTTGGAGCTGGGCGCCAAAGACGTCACAGTGATCAGGGACGGCCACCAGCATCGGATCCCGATCGGCGAGCTCGCCGTCGACGACGAGTTCAATGTGCGCCCCGGCGAGAAGATCGCCAGCGACGGTGTGGTGGTGTCTGGCACCTCGGCAGTTGACGCCAGCATGGTCACCGGCGAGTCGATGCCAGTCCAGGTTGCCCCCGCCGACACCGTGACCGGCGGAACGGTCAACGCCGGCGGACACCTGCGGGTGCGGGCGACCCGCGTGGGAGCGGACACCCAACTCGCGCAAATGGCCGCGATGGTCGAACGCGCCCAGACCGGCAAGGCCCACGCCCAGCGACTGGCCGACCGGATCTCAAGCGTCTTCGTGCCGGTGGTCATCACCGTCGCCATCGCTGTCCTCGGCGCGTGGATCGGCGCCGGCTATCCCCTGCAAGCGGCGTTCACCGCCGCGGTCGCTGTGCTGATCATCGCCTGCCCCTGCGCGCTGGGACTGGCCACCCCGACCGCACTGCTGGTCGGTACCGGCCGCGGAGCCCAACTCGGCATCGTGATCAAAGGCCCCGAAGTCCTCGAATCCACCCGAACCGTCGACACCGTTGTCCTAGACAAAACCGGCACGGTCACCACGGGCCAGATGACACTCGTCCAGGTCACCACTGCCCCCTCCACCACTCGCGCCGACGTGCTCGCCCTCGCGGGGGCGGTGGAAAATGCCTCCGAGCACCCCGTCGCGGCCGCCATTGCTGCTGGTGCAGCCGCCGAAGTCGGACAGCTCGACGAGGTCGAAGACTTCCGCAGCTTCGAAGGTCGAGGCGTGCGCGGCACGGTCCAGGGACGTGTGGTCACCGTCGGGCGTCCGACGCTGCTGGCCGAACACGGCATCGGCGTGGATGACCCTCACCTCAACGAGGCGCAGGCCGCCGCTGAGGAAGCCGGACAGACCGCCGTACTCGTCGCCTGGGACGGCCGCGCTCATGCGGTCCTGGCGGTCGCCGATGCGATCAAACCCACCAGCGCACACGCCATCGCCCGGCTCGCCGCACTGGGTATGACGCCCATCCTGTTGACCGGCGACAACCAGACCGTCGCCGATGCCGTGGCCGCTGAGGTCGGGATCGATACCGTCATCGCTAACGTCTTGCCGGCCGACAAAGCCGCCGTCATCACCGATCTGCAATCCGAAGGCAAGGTTGTGGCCATGATCGGCGACGGCGTCAACGACGCCGCTGCCCTGGCCCACGCCGATCTCGGGCTGGCGATGGGCACCGGCACCGACGCCGCCATGCATGCCGCTGACATCACCCTGGTCCGCGGCGATCTCAACGCTGCCGCCGATGCGATCGCCTTGGCACGCAGCACTCTGAAAACGATCAAAATGAACCTGTTCTGGGCATTCGCCTACAACGTCGCCGCGATACCGCTGGCCGCGCTGGGACTGCTCAACCCCATGCTGGCTGGGGCCGCCATGGCGTTGTCCAGCGTGTTCGTCGTCAGCAACAGCCTGCGGCTGCGCGCCTTCACCAGCCCGCCCCACTCATCGTCCACAGTTCCATCCACCACCCCCTCGACGTATACCCCACAGGGGTATAAGGTAGCGGCATGAACGAGCACTCTTCCCCTGAGCACGTCGGTCACGACGCCGCCGATGAACGCCACCACGGCCAACTCGCCGCAGCGTCACACAACCACCACGATCACCATGCTGAGCGCGCCCGCGCAGACCATGATCACGCTGGGCATGGGGGGCATGGTGATCACGTCGGGCAGTTCCGGCGGCTGTTCTGGATCATGCTGGCCCTGGCTGTGCCGGTCGTGGCCTTTTCGCCCATGTTCGCGATGCTCATCGGCTATGACCTACCCGATGGTGAAGTGTTGAAGTGGGTCTCACCGGTGCTGGGTACGGTGATGTACTGCTGGGGTGGGCGGCCGTTCCTGGTAGGCGCCTATTCAGAACTGCGGTCGCGTGCACCGGGAATGATGCTGTTGATCGCCTTGGCGATCACGGTGGCCTTCGTGGCGTCCTGGGGTGCGAGCATCGGTGTGTTGCATCACGAACTGGACTTCTGGTGGGAACTGGCGCTGCTCATCGTGATCATGCTGTTGGGGCATTGGATCGAGATGCGGTCGCTGGCCCAGACGACCTCGGCCCTGGACTCGCTGGCCGCGCTGTTGCCCGATGAGGCCGAACGCGTCGATGGCGACCAGATCACCACGGTTGCTCCCAGTGAGCTGCAGGTCGGAGATGTGGTGATCGTGCGCCCGGGGGCCAGCGTGCCGGCCGACGGTCGCGTCGTAGACGGCTCGGCCGAGCTCGATGAATCCATGGTCACCGGAGAATCGCGCACGGTGCGCCGCGGCATCGGCGATCAGGTGGTGGCCGGCACGGTGGCCACCGACTCGGGGCTGCGGGTCCAGATCACCGCCACCGGCGATGACACGGCGCTGGCCGGGATTCAGCGCCTGGTGGCAGACGCGCAGAACTCCACCTCCCGCGCCCAGCGGCTGGCCGATTCCGCTGCAGCGCTGCTGTTCTGGTTCGCGCTCGGCTCAGCGATCATCACCGCCATCGTGTGGACGGTCATCGGCCAACCCGACCAGGCGGTGATTCGAACCATCACCGTGCTGGTCATCGCCTGCCCGCACGCACTCGGCTTGGCTATCCCCCTGGTGGTGGCCATTGCCACCGAACGCGCCGCCCGCGGCGGCGTGCTGGTTAAAGACCGGTTGGCACTTGAGGCCATGCGCACTGTGGATGCGGTGCTGTTCGACAAGACCGGAACCCTGACCAAGGGTGAGCCCACGGTCATCGAGATCGCGGCCGCCGACGGCGTCGATGAGGACACCGTGCTCGCCCTGGCCGCCAGCGCCGAAGCCGACAGTGAGCACCCGTTGGCGCGAGCGATTGTCGCAGCTGCCGGAGACCGCGCGCGGCCGGTGCCGGCGGCCACCGACTTCACCTCGTCACCGGCGGTCGGTGTGACCGCTCGCGTCGAGGGCGCCACAGTGCGGGTGGGCGGGCCCCGCATGCTCGAGGAACAGGGCCATCAGGAACTGGCCATCGCTGATCGCTGGCGCGCCGACGGCGCAATCATCCTGCATGTCACCCGCGACACTGAGCTGATTGGAGCTCTCAAACTTGCTGATGAGGTGCGCGGGGAATCCCGCCAAGCCGTCGAGGTGCTGCACGCCCGCGGGGTCGAGGTTGTGATGATTACCGGCGACGCCGAAGCAGTGGCGCACACCGTCGCTCACGACCTCGGTATCGATCGGGTGTTCGCCGGTGTACGGCCGGAAGACAAAGCCAGCAAGGTGGCCGAACTGCAGCACGAAGGCCGCAAGGTGGCGATGGTGGGCGACGGCGTCAACGACGCCCCCGCCCTGGCCCAGGCCGATGTGGGCATCGCGATCGGGGCCGGCACCGACGTCGCGATCGCCTCGGCCGGGGTCATCCTCGCCAGCGACGACCCCCGCTCGGTGCTGTCGGTCATCGAGCTGTCGGACGCCAGCTACCGAAAAATGAAGCAGAACCTGTGGTGGGCAGCGGGATACAACCTGATCTCTGTACCGCTGGCCGCCGGAATTCTCGCGCCCATCGGGTTCGTCCTGCCGATGTCGGTCGGAGCGATTCTGATGTCAGCCTCGACGGTCGTGGTCGCACTCAACGCGCAACTGTTACGCCGACTCGACCTGCAGCCAGGCGCGAGTACAGTGCGTGGACTGCAGCACAACCGACCGAGATCCATTGAGAAGGTGAGTCCATGACCGCTGCGTCCGCACCGGGACAATCCTCCACCCCGGAAGAATCCTCTGCCTCGGAACACTCTTCCCACGGTTACATCAGCGATAAGGGCAAATACCTGGCCCGCCTCAAGCGCATCGAAGGCCAATCCCGAGGTATCCACCGGATGGTCGACGAGGAGCAGTACTGCATCGACATCCTGACCCAGATCTCGGCGCTGACCAAGGCACTGGAGGGGGTCGCGCTGGGCTTGCTCGACGACCACCTCACCCACTGCGTGCTCGATGCCGCCCACTCCGGCGGCGACGAGGCACAGGAGAAGATCGCTGAAGCCTCGGCGGCCATCGCTCGCCTCGTTCGTTCCTGACCCACCACACCGCGCTGGCTCGTCACAGGCGTCGTTCGCCGACCCACTGCGGCACCACCGGCCCCGGCGCGCGGGCGTCGGCATCAGCGGCCATCGCCAGGACCACCCCACGATCGGCCAGCCACTGTGCCGGATCGACGTTGACTCCCGTCGGGTCGAGAACCTCGAAATGCAGATGCGGGCCGGTCGAGACCCCACGGTTGCCCACCGTGGCGATCGATTGGCCCATCCGTACTCGCGCGCCCTGCTCGAGCAGATTCTCGTCGTTGTGGCCGTAGGTGGTGATCGTGCCGTCATCGTGCCGGATCCGCATCCACAACCCGAACCCCTCGGCAGGTCCGGAGGTGATGACCTCCCCGTCAGCTACCGCGACAATGGGCGCGCCCAGATCATTGCCGATATCAATGCCCTGATGGCCCCGTCCGTCACCGAAGGTGGACGTGATCTCGCCCGCAGTCGGCGCCACCGCACCGCCACTACCGGGCAGCAGCGGTGTCGGCGTTCCGGGTTCCTGCGGCTGGGGGCCATGCGGCTCGTTCGGATCGTGCGGCACGATTGCGGCGATCAGGGTGGCTACCAGCCGAGCCAGCGGTAACGCGTCGATGATCCGGAACCCGTCTATCGGATCAATGAGCGAAAACGTGCCGAAGCACTGCAGTGCGGCTGCACTGCCCGCATCGCCGACGCTGCCCGACTGGGCCTGAGCGCCCAGGCAGGACGCCGTCTGCGTGATCGGCTTCCCCAAATTCGCCGCCGCGGCACCACCCAAAGCGGCCTTCACCGAGTCCTGCACGATCGCGATCAGCTCCCCGGCCACATGTCCATCGGTTGAGGCCGCCGCCGGTGCGGTGGCAATCACAGGCGCAACGCCCACGCACACCGCCGCTGCCACCCCCAGCGCTTTGGGGCCCCACTGCTGCCCCGCCTTGACCCGTAGCGATGTCAACACCATCTGCATGCGGTCGGACCTTTCCCGCGGACGTCGTAGACCCACGCACGAGTGCCATGCGTGTACCCGCGAGATCACACCACAAGTCACTTGTGCCCCACCAGTCACACGCGGCTCCACTACGAAGCGAACTAATCAGGCATTAGCGGCTTTGTTTGCGCAGTTCACCGCCCGTTTTGTGGGTGCCGGGCAGGCGACTAACTACTATCGGTGTTAGTAGAATTGTTATCGAAGCGCCGCCGGGCGGTGGCGAAGTATCACTCTTGAGGAGGAGATCGATGAGAGTCACACGAACCGGTGTCGTCGTTGCTGCCGCGGCGGCTGTTCTGACAGTGGTGGCCGCGTGTTCGGACACCTCGACTGAGGATCATTCCTCGATGTCGGGGATGGGTACCAGCACGGTCAGTACCGAATCGTCAGCGGCGGCCTCTGCCGAACACAACAGCGCGGACATCTCGTTCGCCCAGCAGATGATCCCGCACCACACCCAGGCGATCATGATGAGCGACATCCTGTTGGAGAAGGACAACATCAACCCCCAGGTCGTCAGTCTGGCCCAGCAGATCAAAGACGCTCAGCAGCCCGAGATCGAGCAGATGCAGTCGTGGCTGAAGCAATGGGGAGCCCCACTCGAGGGCCAGGGGCACAACATGGACATGGGTACGTCGATGGCACCGGGTTCCTCCCCGATGCCGTCGATGATGGGCATGATGTCGCCAGAACAGATGCAGCAGCTACGCGACGCGCAAGGAGCCGAGGCGTCGCGCCTGTTCCTGACGCAGATGATCGAACACCATCGCGGCGCCATCGCCATGGCCAAGACCGAGATTCAAGACGGCCAATCGCCCGAGGCGATCGCTCTGGCACGTCAGATCGTCACTGACCAGGAAAGTGAAATTGCGAGGATGCAGCAGCTTCTCAACAACCCCTAGCGGTCGGACCCGCCCGGGTCGGTCTCGGCTACACACACATCGCGATCACCATCGCCGCGACGACACCGGACACCGCTAGCGTGGTCGGTACCGCCACCACACCAGCCACCGCCGCGGCGGCACCCACATGATGACGCCGCGACCGGCACCGGTGACCGGAGTCCAAGCGGCTCAGCCGCGGCCCCACGGACGACGAATCGCTGATCGACAACACACCCACCGGGCCCGCCACGGGCCCCGAACGGGCCAACGTTCCCAACGCCGAGCAGACCGCCCGCGCACCCACCAGCTGGGCGGCGCGGGCATCGGCGGCTTGCTCGACCAAGCCGGCGACCTCACGGCCCGCGCGGCTGAACAACGGAATCAGCGGAAACGCACGCCCGAGAGCGCGGGCCGCCAACACCACGGTGTGATGACGTTGCCGCCGGTGCGCGCGCTCATGGGCAACGACGGCATCGAGTTCCTCACCGGACAACGCCGCCTGTAACCCAGTCGTGGCGGCGATCCCGGCATCCTTACCCGGCAGACAAAACGCCATCGGCCGCCCGTCGGCGAGCCACCACACGTCGGGATAGCGCTCACTGCGGGCGCCCACCAACCGCAACGACTGCAGATACTCCTCACGAGCACCACGCATCCGCACCGCCGATCGCACCGCGATCGTCACCGCTCGGACAATCGCTGCCCCGGTCACCACCGCCAGCACGCCACCGGAGATCGCCTCCACCCGCGGGGATGCGCCGTGTGACAACACCCGCAGACACGACACCACCTCGGACAACGAATGGATGCCGAAATGGCCGGGAACCGCCAGCGTCACAACAGCTCCCACCCACAACATCGCAAACACGACCTGCGCGGCCGGCCAGGCCACCAACACCCAACGAGCATCGATACGGCCCTGCACCCGAACCATCCATCGAGGCCACAACCAGCCCAGCACACCCGCGGCAACAACTAACACCACCGCTGCACTCATGGATGCTCACCCATCGTTCGCCTCGATCCTCGACGCCCCGCCGTCAGCTCGCTGAGACCCACACTCAACACACCTTCCCGGCGACCCACCACCTGCACCACCAGCCAGTATGCCCCAGAAGTTCGTCGGTGACGCCGCAACTCAGGCACCGACCGCGCCGCCAATTACTAGGTTTTATAGTAGTTAGTTGACGCGGGTTGACCCGGCCTGCGCGTACCAGTCCGAGGAATGCGCCGTGACCGAGAACCCGAAGGAGACGCACTCGCCCCCCGACGACCACCGTCGTCAGTATCTGCATGCCATGCGAGACGTCTACCGAGCACCCACGCCATACTCGACCCACCAGTTTTTCCACCGCGCCCACCACCTCAGCGTCACCTCGAACCGACGCCGCCACCTCGCCGCACACATCGGTCTCGTCCGCCACCTCGCTGCGATCGGCGACCTCTCCGGGGCACGTCACCACCTCGGCAACGTCCTCATCTCCCTCGTCCTCCAAAAGCATTGCGGCCAAAAGCCTTCACAGCCTTCCACCCCCATCCAGAAGTCGTGACCACGACACCCCCAGAGGGTTAGGGCGGCTCCTACCCGGTCTCGCCACCACCCCGATCACCACACCACCCACGCCCGAACTCAGTCCTACCCACACGAAAGTCCTAGCCGCTTGCCTGCCTCAAACCCGTCCAACCGCACCGCTGCGGTCGTCCTCGCAGTCATCGCCACGCTGATTGTGCTAACCGGCTGCTCCACCCGGGAACAACCCACATCCCCACCACCGTCGGCAACCTCAGCAGAGAGCGCAACACTGACCCCAGAACTCGACCACCTCCACGCCCTGCACATCCGCGCCGACGGCACTATCCTCGCCGGAACTCACACCGGCGTAATCGCCCTCACCGCAGATGGAACCACCAGCCGGGTCGGCGTCTCCGACGACGACTTCATGGGACTGGCCGGGGTAACCGGCTCTGATCGGATCTTCGCCTCCGGCCATCCCGGCCCGCGGAGCTCGGCACCCAACCCGCTGGGACTCGTCGCCAGCGAAGATGGCGGGCAGACATGGACACCGAGATCGGTGGCCGGCGACATCGACTTCCACGCGCTCGCCACCAACGGACAACTACTCGTAGGCTTCGACGGAATCAACGGCCTGCTCGTATCGACCGATGACGGGAGAAGCTGGACCCCCGGCGCGCCCCTGGCCGCAGCAGCACTCGCGATCACCGACCGCGGCGTATGGGCGACTACCCCAGATGGCCTGCAACACAGCACCGACGACGCCCAGACCTTCACAACCGTTCCCGATGCGCCGGCCCTAGCTCTCCTGGCGGCCGCACCCGATGGCACGCTCTGGGGCATCGACACCGCCGACACCGTCTGGCGCAGCCCAGACGGCACACACTGGGAACAACGCAGCACCATCAATAGTGTCAACGCGCTGGTCGCCAGAAACGCCGAAAATGCATACGCCGCAAACGAACAATTGCTCTACACGCTCAGCTAACGGACTCGTGTGGAGCAACGAAGGAAGGAGGCGACTCAGATCCGGACGCGCTTTTGATCACGTCCACTCCACCCACTCCACGAGCAGGATCTGACAGACGGTGGCACCCGGCCGACCTGGGTGGTCACTCTCGACCACCTGACGGCACCCAGAAACGCCACGTCTTCGAAGACGTCACTGTCGTTATCGATGAGACGAGCAGCCCCGACTACCCCACGAACTTGCTGCGCGTGTCACAGCTGCGTGAGCACACCGAACCCGCGACCTCAAAGATCGCCTTGGGCGGGGACGGTTATCGAAGGCCGCCGGCTTCGGGCTGTGGATGCGAGTGCTGCAAGACGACGGCACGATCGGCGTGTATGGGCACATCAGCGAGACACTGGTGAGCGTCTGGCAGCGAGTCCTGGCCGGCGCGCAGATCGCAACGGTAGGAAACCGCGGCTACTCCACCGGCCCACACCTGCACTACAAGGTGTGGCAGCAAGATGGACCCAAACTCGATCCTGCACCGTGGTTGAGAACCCGGGGAGTCTACGTCGTCGGACGACCCGCCTTATCGGCGCGCGGGAGGTATGAGGACGAGTGGTCCCGCAGGTGTCGCGAGAGTTGTCGCACCACGGCCTCGACGTCGGCGAGCGGTGGCGAACACGCATCGGCGGGGACTACCTGTGGGGTGTCGCCACACGGCAATAATGAGGTCGACGTGACCGCTCGGCGGTCGCCCACCACGAAGACGTTTCGAACCTTCTCTCGCGCTGTGCAGCGGGTAGAGGAGCGCACAGCATTCAACTACTATCGTGGATAGTAAACCTAGTCCAGGCGCCGAGTGAGAGGGTTCGCCACAATCGATGGGCCGCGTAAGAAGGACTCGAGCTATCGAAGAGCCACGTGATCTCTTGGCGGCTTACGGTGCGCAGCCGCAGTGCTCGAGCGCTCGTGGATGCCGCGGGTCGGTCCGGGCAGGTATTCCGCGACTGCTGATGCTCGCAGCCCTGACGGCTGTGGTGATGTTATTGACCTCGTGCAGCTCAACCGGAGGCGCCGCCTACAGCAACGAGATTCAGGCCGTTGACAGCTTCGCCGACATCGCACAGCCTTCCATTGCTGTGGCCACCGAAGGTGGCGGTCGACTCGCGCCCAACGCGGTTGTCGAACCTGGGCTTCCTATTGTTGTCACGGCCAGCCGCGGCGCGTTGACAAACGTCCGTATCCCCACAGCCAGCGGCCGTCCCTTGGCGGGCTCACTGAGCGAGGACGGCTCAACGTGGACAAGCACCCAACCCCTGGGATATTCGAAGCGGTATTCCGTTCAAGCCGAGGCCGTGGGCGTGGGCGGTCGATCGGTCGTCTCGCAGCGCTTCACCACGACCTCACCGGAGTCACTGACCAGCGCTGCCATCCTCGGCGAGAAAACCGTCGGGATCGCCCACACAGTCGGGGTGCGGTTCGCCGATCCCATCCCCGACCGAAAGAAGGCACAGGCGGCGATCACCGTGTCGTCTGACCCCCAGATGCGGGGTGCGTTCTATTGGATCAGCGACTCCGAAGTCCGGTGGAGGCCCGAACGCTTCTGGACGCCGGGCACCAAAGTCAGTGTCGCCGTCAACATTTACGGAGTCGACCTCGGCGACGGGCTCTACGGCGACGAGAACTTGTCCTACGACTTCACGATTGGCCGAGCTCAGGAAATCGTTGCCGACGACAACACCAAAACGATAGTCGTCAAACGAGACGGCAAGGTCATCCGCACGATGCCGACCTCGTTCGGCAAAGACAGCACTCCGACGCCCCGCGGTATCTACATGATCGGAGATCGCGTCGAGCACATCATCATGGACTCGTCCACCTACGGAGTGCCTGTCGAGTCCGCAGCGGGATACCGCACACCCGTTCAATGGGCGGTGCAAATGTCCTACAGCGGCATTTACATGCACGGCGCACCGTGGTCGATGTCGGCGCAAGGCAGCAGCAACGTCAGCAACGGTTGCCCAAACCTGAGTCCCACTGACGCGGAATGGCTCGTGAAGAACACCCTGCGCGGTGACCCCGTCACGGTCAAGAACACCAACGCCGACACACTGCCGGGAGTTGATGGACTCGGCGATTGGAACATCCCGTGGCCACAATGGAAGAACGGCAACGCAGACACCTAGGCGCCCCCGCCTGGCTGGAGTTCGTCGACGCTCAGCACGTTCTTCCGACCATGCACGGCCGGGGCGAGTTCACGACGGGCTCACCCGCTCACTGTCTCAGGCGCTTCTCGCGGTGTACAGAACTTCGCTCGAATGCAGCACACCACCACTCGCGACGAGTGCTACTACCGGTCACCCACTGAGCCAGGGGTTAATTCACGAGGGCCGTTGGTCAGTCATGTCGAGACCCTGTGCGGGCGAACCGGTGCCGTGAGGATCAACATCAATAACGAGCAGCGGCGGCATAGCGTCCGTCGGTACTACCTGTGCGAGGCGAGGCTGATCTGGCCGCGTGGGACGACAACCACGCCGCGCGCCGTTCGGGTCTTCTTGGCCGATCCCGGCGTTCGTTTGGCCGGCGGACCGTGCACGGAGTGTCGTCAGAGACGTCAACCCGCACTTCGCCACCTTCGGTGCCAGCTCCCTTGCGGTTACCAACATTCTCGCCGACCCGCACGTCGACACCATCGACGACGACCCTACGGTCGATCCACCGCGCTACCTCTGATGGCCGAGCATTTCGGAGAGGACCCTAAAGACCTTGTTGTTGATGCGGTCGATGACCGGTGCGGCGATGGGCTAACCCCACTTTCCGGCTTCATATCCAGCATCCGCCCAAATGTCCATAATAGGTTCGTTGACAGGATGTGCGCCAGTTGTGGGGTAAATGAGCCATTCTGAAACGAATTAAAGCGACCTTTGCCGTCCGGTGTCACGATCTCATCGGAGTCTGGGTAGGCCAGGTATCCGCACTGAGCTTCGAGGCCACCCGCCGTGGCTTCTACGTCAGTACTGATCGACTCGGCATCCGCCGCCGCACCCACCACGAGGGCGTGAGCGCCACGAGATGCGCCCACTTTCAAAGACGACGTTGTGCTGCCGCGACACCGAGCCCTACCGCGGCCCGCGTCGCTCCCGCACAATCACCCCGACTGCCTTGTGCGTCCGGTGTGCCCGACCTCCCGAGACGAGGTCGCCGGCCCCGACCGGTTGCGGTTTGTCTGCCGGCTGCGCCGTCACCTCATCGGAGCGGCTACGCCGCGCCCTGAGCCCTTCGGGCTGAGTTGGTTTGCGTTGCCCTGCCGCATTCTCTTACCTCCACTCGCGGCCCGCAAGGGCGTGAAAAACTAACCCGCCCTACGGGTTTGCAGGCCTACGGCCCGGATGACTTTTTCACTTCCTCCCTTGCAGCCCACTCCCTCCGGCAAAGAGATGGCCAGTGCAAACGCAAACCAGCACTCACAACGGGAGGGGTCACCATGACCAGCGCCACCACCACCGCCTACCAGCTGTGCAACAGCTGCGCGGTCGCCGTCGCCTACGGAGACATGACCGCCCTCAACACCGAGAGCACCGCCCAGGTCCTGGCGTTCATGGCCGATCACGGTTACCTGACCCAGGCCGACGACATCGACCCACCCGGCTACTGGCTCTGCGAATGCTGCGGAATCGACCAACTCGGCGCAGGCCGCACCTTCACCCACGACTAACCCGCACAACAACCCGAAAGGACCCACCGACATGAACGCCTGGATCGCCACCAAGGACCCCGCCAACGTCGACGCCGCCGCCGACCAGATCGCCCAGCACGAACCGAACCGCCTCACCGAGGCCGACGGCGACCGCGAATTCGCCGTGTGGATGTACGGAGTCGACCGAGCAATCCGCAGACGCACCAACGGATTCAGCCACCGCGACCTGCCCGATTTCGGCTGGAAAGACGCATACAACAACGACCTGTCCCCCGCCCTCGCCGCCGCCGACGCGATCGCCCACTGGGAAGAGATCGGCGACCTGTAAAAGAAGCTTCCGCGTCGCAATCCGGTACGCGGACAAAAGAAAACCCGGCCAGGGTCAAGCTGGCCGGGGTCTCACCCACCACAGTAAGGGAGAAACCCCATGACACACAACACCACCACCGAGACCGTCACCGCGACGGGCGAGCTGCGCCACCTCAACCCGGCCGATCTGGTCATCGACACCAACATTCGCACCGAGGCCGAGGCCACCCTGACCGCCGAGTTCGTCGATTCGATCCGCGACGGCGTGCGCCAACCCATCCTCGCTGTCGAGGTCGACGGCGTGGTCCGGGTGCGCGACGGGCAGCGCCGCACCCTGGCCGCGCGTAAGAACGCCCTTCCCACCGTCCCGGTCTACGTGGTCCCGGTCGCGTCCGACGCCGACGACAAGGCCCTGACGGTGGATCGAATCGTGGAGCAGCTGGCCAGTTTCGAGCGCGAAGGACTCCGCAACCGTGACCGTGTCGCCGCGATCGAACAACTCGCCCTGGCCGGGATGTCGTCGACGAAGATCGCCAAGGCCACTCGCACGAAGAAGAAGGACGTGGACGCCACCCTCGCGCTGGCGAAGTCCGAAACGACCCTGGATTTGATCGAGCGGGGCGCAGCGCTGACGTTGGAGCAGTCCGCGACCGTCGCGGCCTACGACCACGACCCCGAAGCGCAGCAATGGCTCCTTGACGGGTAGCGCTCTAATGGGCACCTCGTGGCCGTCGGGGTGGGTGCGTACGCGCGCGGCGTTGCGGGCCCGGTTGTGCAGCTGTTGGTTGCGGTAGTCGCGGCGCAGATCTTTAGCCGCCCGCACGTGCTGGGCGTCGGCGATGGTGACGTGGTTGGCCCAGCTGCGGTCATGGTCGGCGACGGTGACTTCGCCGCATGCGATCCGCACCCGATGTAGATCGGCGGTGATGTCGACAAACCGGCCGATCACTGATGGGTGCACCGAGTAGTCGTTGCCGGCCACGCGCACGTAGTAGTCGCGACCCAGCCGCACCCGAGTGTTCAACCCGACTTGTGGTGCACTCGGCGGCAGTGTTGCCATCTGCGCCAGGTCCCCGGTGAGCACGTCACGGGGGCGCCGATCACCAATCGAGCGCACCACCCGTCGGCGGATTCAGTGAGTCGCCGTTACACGCGCTGCGTCGTCGACCCGCGACTCACAGCTGGGTTCGAAGCGTCGTCCGACGACCGCGGTCCGCGGCCCCGAGCCGGTGACACACGCCTACGCCGCGTGGTCAAGAGTCGATCGGTTTCGATCTCAGAATCGCGAGTGTGATTCGCGGCACTGTTGGGATCCATCCGGCGGACTCCAACGAATGGACAGTAACCCCCGAGGTCGTCAGACCTCGAGCAGGAAAGGCTGCCGGCGCGCGATGAACTCACCCACACCTCCGTCCCCGTCACGGTCGGCGCCGATCCCCGCGCCTCGAGCCGAGAAGCCGGGGCGACCCCCGGAACCGCGGGTCGAGCAACTCATCGCGGAAGCGACCGCGCTCTTTCAGGACGCCGGCTACCGGAATGTGAGCGTCGAGGAGATCGGCGCCGCCGTCGGACTGACCGGGCCGGCGGTGTACCGGTATTTCCCGTCCAAGCAGGACATTCTGGCGAAAGCGCTGGCGACGCAGGTGGAGGGGGTACGCGCACTCCTGACCCAAGCCGAGGAGCGCAGCGAATCGCCGGCCGAACAGCTCGGCGTGTTCTTCGACCTGCTTGCGACCAGGGCGGCGCACGGTGACGTCTCGACACTGTGGACCCGCGAACGACGGCATCTCGACCGATCCGATCTCGACGACATGGACGCGCACCACCGCACGCTGATCGACGCATTGGCGTCGAAGTTCGACACCACCGAGGCCGGCATCGACGTCCAGACCGCGAAACTCCTCGCGACCGCGGCGGTCAGTGTGTTCTCGAGCACCGCGGCGATGCGGGGTTCGCTCACCCCACGGCGGCTCATGCAGATCCAGCGGGCTGTCGTGGACTCGATCCTGAGCTGTCCGCTTCCCCGCGGGGCACAGTCCCGCGCGCGGTTCGCCGATGGATCCGGCCGACGGCCCGCTGCGCGGCGTGATCGGATACTCGCCGCCGCGACCCGGATGTTCTTCGCGCGCGGATTTCCCAACGTCCGAATCCGCGAGATCGCCGCCGAAGCGGATGTGTCGCCGGCGACGGTCTACCAGGAGTACGCGGGAAAGACCGACATCTTGATGACCATCGTGCGTCGAGGTCTCGAGAATCTGCACTGGATATCCGTCGACGCACTGGCGGAGTCCTCGGCGGTTGAAGCGCTGGACGTCCTCGTGGGTGTGTTCCTCGACTACTCGCTCGGCCCGAACGGTCGAGTGTTGGCCATCGCCCTCCAGGACATCGTGTATCTGCCAGAAGCAGACCAGGTCTCACTTCGCCGGACGGCGTCGGACTACACCGCTGAGTGGACTGCTGCGATCCTGGCCCGTTCACCGACCCTGACGCACGCCGATGCCAACGCGCTCACGCAGGCACTTACCGGATTCGTCTACCAGGTCATCTCGTCGCCGGAGCTCCGCTCGCGGCCGGGCATCGACGGCGAGTTCCGCGCGCTGGCATCCGCCATCCTGAGCCCGGTCGAACTCTGTGGCCGGTGACCGCGCCTACCTCGGCGGCAGCCAGGTCAAGGCCCGCGCTGGATACCTGCACTTCCTCGTCGAGGTGACCGGCTACACCCTCTCCGACGTGGAGCAGGTCATCGCCGATGACACCGACGCCGCCGACGTGCCACTCGACTAGACCTCGTCCAGCGGTGGGCCGCGACCACACGGTCGCGGCCCACCGCCCCGGCACCCGATCCACCCGCCACCTCGACGACACACCGTGACTATCACCGGCGAACTGTTCCCGCGCTGCGCCCTACCGGGCTGCGCGAACCCCACCGACACCCAAGGCCACCCCTGCGGCCAATGCCGTCGAGACTTCTGTCCCATGCTGCGCCACAACCCCGACGGGCAACCGATGACCGCCGACGCCCAAACCACCCGCGACCAGGCGATCCGCGCCGCTTACCGCACCCAGGCCCACACCCGCCTTGAGGCTGCCGATCGGCTGCGTGCCGTCGAGGCCGGCGAACAGCCCAAACCTGGGCAAACCTGCTGGCTGTGCGAACAACGCCGCCTGTGTGTCCTCGTCGACGGTCAGTGGGAATGCCGCGACTGCCGACAGATCACCGGCTGAGCCGCGCGCCGGGCACCGGGGCGCGGCGGAGCGGCCCACGGGCCGCACAGCATTGTCCCGGCCCGCCGACTCCGCTGCGCTCCGCCGCCGACCCGGGAAGATCCCAGTTAGGTGGGTGGTCACCTTATTGCGCGCGCACGTCGACCAAGTGTGACCGACGGGGACCCCCGAGCTGTCAACCCACACCAGGCGGCTACCGCCCGTTCTCCGCTGCGCTACGCCCGTGCGCTCCAACCACTTTCACTCGCTACGCTCCTAAGACGAAAGTGGCTTCCGGCGCGCCTGCCTCTTCGGGGTTGACAGCCCACCCCCGCCGGTCCCCCAGGTCTCTCGACGTCCGCCACACCGGCCGGACCAGTCGGGCGCGCACGCTGACGAAATCCAGGACAGCTCGTCACCGAGCCATGATGTGCGTGAACCGCACCCACATGCATTACGCCGCCGCGGTCCCCGTGCGGCTGTCGCATCCGGGGGGCCGAACAGCGAACGGCGACCGGCGTGATGACCATCGGTGACGTCCATCTCCACGCCGGTCTCCCGGCCGCTGACACCTGGCAGCCCTGCCACACCGCGGAGCGGGCAGACGGGGTGCCGCTTCTGGGTGGGCTCCCTGCGATGGAACCAGCGGCGCCCCGCCTGCAGGGTCGCGACGCTGCAGCGACGCGCGACCCTGTTCAACGGTAACGCCGGCAAGCGCGTGTGAGCGGGGGTTGCAGGTACAGATGTGGGCCAACAATTCCGCTGTCGCACAGCCACCCTGGCCGGTCCGGTCGTCGGCTCGGTGAGCGCCGAACGGTGCGACGCCGCCAGCGCGGCGGTGGGTTATCGGCGTGGGTGGTCGAGGAGGACGTCGATGACGGCGAGCACGATCGCGCGTTGCGGTGGTGGGAGATCGTAGAGCGCTGCTGCCATGCTGTATAAGTCCTGCCATCCGTTGCTGGCCAGCACGACCCGCACCGGCATGGGGTGGCGGCGATGGCGGTGGTGGAAACTGGTGGTGAAGAAGGCGATGTCGACGCCGAAACCGACAGCAGTTGCCTGCACGGTCGTCAGTTTGGGGTCACGGGTCCGCCCCCGGCGCAGGGAACTCAACACCGGCGGGCTCAGCGGCCGTGGGGCGCCGACACTGCGCTGGCAAACCTCGTCGGCGGCAATACGCCCGGTAGGGCCTGATCCTGGGACGTGATCGAACAGCACCTCGAGCATGACAGCGAACGAGGGCTCGAAGCCATCGCCTCGTACATCCCGCACAGCCCGGGCCTCCTCCTCACCCCGCCCCCGGCGACGGCACCGATGGCGCCGCGGTGGTCACTCGCACCAGCGTCACCACATGAGGTCATCTTCGGGACGGATCCAGGTGTTACACCGCGTGCGAACACGCCCGCCGCGTCGAACCGTGGCGCTCGGGTCGAGTGCCACAATCGGGGTCGAGGCCGTCCGAGGCGGTTGCGGTGGACCTCGCGGGCCGACAAGGCGCTGTGCGGGCGCCCGGATGCTCAGCCATCCGTGTCGGTGGCGACGCCGAAGAATGAGGCGATGACGGTACGCCGTGCCGCAGACACGCAATGCCACACTGTTCGTGCGGTCGGTGTGCTCGTCATCGGCGACGACAGTCGTGTAGGAACAAGGTCACTGTCCGCGACGGACGCGTAGGCACCGGTAGAGCACCTGCCGCACCTGCACGGAGGACACGTCTCTAGGAAGTCGCTGTCGCACCGGCCGGTGGCCACGAACGCCAGGAGTAGCACCGACATGCCATCCCACAACTCCCATCCGGTGACCGGCACACCCACCGACCCGGCGACCGCTCGCGGGTTGCTGAGAGTGACCTCGACGCATTTCCGGGAGGGCTTGACCCTCCTGGCCGTTGACGGCAGCATCGATATGTTCACCGTCCCGCAGCTGGCTGCAGCGATCCTCGAAGCGTTGAGCGGCCAACCCCGCGGGCTGATCATCGACCTGGCCGCGGTCGACTTTCTCTCCTCCGCCGGGATGGCCATGCTACTGGCCGCACACGAGGCCATCTCCCCGACCAGCCACCTCGGTGTCGTCGCCGCCCACCCCGTCACCACCCGGCCCCTGCAGATGATGGGTGTCGACCACACACTGCCGCTATACCCCACACTCGCCGACGCCATCGCCGCGACGACCAGAGGTGCGTCGTGACCGCCCGACTGCGGTAGGCAACCACCCGTGGACGCCACACCTTCGGCGCAGGGCAGCGCTTTCCGCTGCACCATCGCTGCTACCGCCGACGCCGCGACCCAGCTTCAGCAGCAATTCACGGCCTGGCTCGATACCGCCTGCCGACCTTCCGCGCAGCGCCGCGACGATGTCGTCCTGGCCGTCGGCGAAGCGACCAACAACGCCGTCGAGCACGCCTACGCCTGCACCCGCACCGGGCAGGTCGAGGTGAACGCCGCGATGAGGCCGACCGGTGAACTCACCGTCACCATCTCCGACCGCGGCGTGTGGAGACGAGACCCCAGCACCGCGCCGTACCGGGGCTGCGGCCTGTCGCTGATCGGAGACCTCAGCGACTCGTCGAACATCACGACCAACCCCAACGGCACCACCATCGCGCTGTACTGGCGACGCATCGGCCCCGGCGCCCGACAGTGAGGTGAGGCAGTCCGGTCCCGCCGCCGGTGCCCCGTCGGCGGAACGCCCACGGCGACGTTGGGCCGCTTGGTCAACGCGCAGTGCTGAGCGGTGTGCGGACGCTAGGGTCGGACGCAACCTTGGGCCCCAAGTCCGGTCGGTGACAATGCCGGCCGCCGGCGCGGGTCGATGATGAGGAAGGCAGGCGTCAGTGCCTCGGATGTCAGCCGATCAGCGCCGTGCCGCGCTCATCGATGCGGCCTACCGTGTGGTCGCCGACTTCGGAGTGGAAGGTGCCACCACCCGGCGGATCTGTGCCTATGCCGGGATGAAATTGGGAAGCTTTCATTACGCCTTCGAAAGCCGCATCGCACTGCTGAGTGCAGTAATGGAGACTGCGGTTCCCGCTGACATCACTGCTGTTCTGGATTCGATCGTGCCCGACGACGTCGATCCGGCATCCGGTGATGCGCTCGACATGGAGTCGCAGTTGCGGCGGCATTTCCGCGGGTTCTACGGGCTCCTGCAGGCCGAGCCTGGTCGTATGCAGGCCGTCATCGCGCTGGGAATCTATGCGCGCAACCATCCCGAACTGCACACCGCCGGCGCACACATGTATGCACGGCTGTTCACAATCGCCGCCGCCGGACTCGAACGCGGCGCCCGCCATGCCGGTGTCCAGTGGACGGTGCCGGTCGCCGAGTTGGGGCCGGTGGTCATCGCCGCAACCAACGCCATCACCCTGACCTACCTCAGCCTCGCCGATGATGCCGCGATCGACCAGATCATCGACGCGTCCGTGCGCGGCCTGATGTCCTACGTGCAGTAACCACCCCGCTCACCCGCCATCCGGCGACTTGGACGGGACGACCCGCCCGCTCGCGGCGGGTCCGTCGGCGCCGGCGGCCGTTATGCGAGGCGGGCCATCCGGGTTGCGCCTGTCACCGAACACCAGGCGGCGCGGAAGCGCCGCCCCGCTCACAGAAGTAGTGGAGGCTGTCGCTGGACCGGTGGGTGGCCTCAGCTGCGGATAGAGTCCCCACGAGGGGTTGGGGTCGATGATCGGGAGGCTGTTGCCGGATGGCGAAGATTGCGCGTGTCGAGGTGGTCGACGATGTCGACGGGCGGCCGATCGATTCCGAGGATGTGCACACGGTCGAATTCTCGGTGACCTTGCCGGGGCAGCGGATCGCCCGCTACGTGCTTGATGTTCGGCCGGCGAACCTCGCCAAATTCGAGCGCGACATCTCGAAATACACCTCGCGCGCAACGAAAGTCGCAGCCGACCACGCAACGACTGGTGGACGTGCGCGGCCGTCGCCGACCCGGTCGCAAGCCATCCGCCAGTGGGCCCGCGACAACGGCTACCACGTCTCGGCGCGTGGCCGTATCCCCCTGCACGTGGTCTCAGCATTCGACGACACACACGCCTAACCATCCGGAACCCCTCCGCGGGTGCGGGCGCGACACCTGAGGGAAGTAACGCATCCACCAGGTCGTTCGATACGCCCGGTGTACGCAGCGACCCCGCAGGAAAGGACACGTGCATGGTCTGCGCTCACCACACGGTCCCGCTCGCCGCCCAGATCGTCACGAGATCGGTGCGTGAGCACGCACCCCTGCCCCGGTTGTCGGCCGTGTAGTAAACCGTGGCCACCCAAGACAGCTCCCCCGCGCCGGCGTGTCGCGGTGACGGGACTCTGCTGAGTCAGCTGCTGGTGTCGGTGGCCGACGGGGACCGGGAGGCGTTCATCCGCCTCTACGATCTGACGAGTTCACGCATCTACGGTCTCGCGGTGCGGATCGTGCGGGACCGCCATTACGCCGAGGAAGTCGTCCAGGAAGCCTATCTGCAGTACTGGCAGAACGCCGGAGACTTCGACCTTGCCCGCGGCGCGGCCATCACCTGGATGATGACCATCGCCCACCGCCGCGCTGTCGACCGGGTTCGCACCGAAGACATGCAGGCCGAGCGGATCTCCGACTACGGCGCCACCACCGCTGAACCCGACACCCCGCGCAACATTCCGTTGGAAGTGGCCGTCGCGGCCGAGGAGGTGCGCACCCTGCATGCCGGCTTGGGCCAGCTCACCGACCTGCAGCGTGAATGCATCGAGATGTCCTACTTCGGTGGCCTGTCCTATCCCGAAGTCGCGCAGCGACTCCGAACACCGCTGCCCACCACCAAATCCCGTATCCGCGACGGACTGCGACGGTTACGAACAGTCATGCTCGCCCCCGACGACACGTGACACCAGCCATCCCTGCCGTCGCCCGCTGCCGGTGATCGACACACACCCACATGGTGAGGCCTGGCGCGGCCACCACTGCGGGTCGACTGTGTAACGACAGGCCCGACCGTCGGCACGCGACCCGCACCGCCGGGCCCCCTCGACACAGTGCGGAACGGGCGGGCCATCCGAACCGGGCCGCGGCTCCGAACCCTCGCTGTCGGGGCCAGTAGCCATTGGAAACGACCTCGGGCAGCGTTTGCTCAACTGCCCGAGGTCTCACCACTGCCCGGCCAGGCCGGCAACGGCTACTGTCCTCCTACCCCACCACCCGGGGAGCCGAAACCGCCGCTCCCCACTTCGGCATCAGGTGGCTTGCGTCATCACCCCGACTCCGGTGAGGTACCGGCCACACTCTGCGGTGATAGGGCCTGACGGCCCTTGTAACGCCCACCGAGGGGGATACATATTTTTCTGACGGAACGATGACCCTGCTGCCGGTGGGTCTCCCAGTGATCAGGAGTATGCACGAGTGTCTGATGGGTCCGAGGGGGCCGAGCGTCCCTCCGACAGCACCGACTACCAGCGAGTGGCGACCTTCCGGTTCTGGTACGACACCGAACAGTGGGAGTGGAGCCCCGAAGCGGCTGTCCTGCACGGCTACCCGGCCGAGCAGATGACGCCCACCACCGACCTCCTCGCCTCTCACAAGCATCCTGAGGACCGCGCGTCCTTCCTCGCGATGGTCGAGCAGATGCGCGTTCGCCATATCCCCTTCTCCAGCAGACATCGCATCATCGACACCCACGGCCAGGTGCGCCCCGTCGCGGTCATCGCCCACGCCATCCGCGACGACACCGGCCGGGCGGTCGGCACCGAAGGGTTCTACCTCGACCTGGCCGATTACACCAACGACTCCGTCCAGGCCGAAGTTGACGGCCACATCCGCGCCTTCCGCGAACACAGTGCCGTCATCGAACAGGCCAAAGGCATGATCATGCTCGTCTACGGCGTGCCCGCCGACCGAGCCTTCGACGTACTCACCTGGCGGTCCCAAACGTCCAACACCAAACTGCGGGTTGTGTGCGAAGCCATCGTCGCCGCCAGCACACAGCTACGCGCCAGCGACGACATGCGCCGAGACTTCGATCACCTCATCCTCACCGCAGCCGGCCCACCGGCCACCCCCGAGGACACCACGACAGCGCACCGCCACCACGACGAACCGACCTCGTCCACCGAGTAGCCGAGCGTGCTCCGGACAGCCGAGCCTCGGACAGCACAGTGCACCAGTTTCCGACATCCGCATCCACATCTGATTCGACGAACCGACGATCCGCCAGCTCGAATGCGTATCGCGCAATCGGATGTGCAATCTCGAACGTGGTGTCGTGTGACCGTCGGGCGAGGTCCCCAGGCGAGACCCGACGAAGGGCTGCCGCGCCTGACGTCCTCGCCCGACCGCATCGCTGTCGGGCGGGCGACCATGACAAAATGGGTAGGCCGGTGCAGCAGGTAGCCGTCGTCATGTCGTCGGTCGGGGCCGTGGCCACACAACAGCTGTGTGGCCCCCCTTCGATGGAAGCGAGAGTCACCAGTGCAGCCAAACAACCCTGACGCCGTGGTCAACCCTGACGCTGTGGTCGTCGACGACAGCGGAGACAACGCCGGCCGTGCGTTGCTGACCATCGTCTCCGCCCAGCACGAAGAACTGGTGATCCTGACCGTGCAGGGCAGCATCGACGTGCTCACCGCACCACAACTGTCCGAGGCAGTAACGAACGCGTTGACCGGCCAACCGCGCGGCCTGATCATCGATCTGACCACCACCGACTTCCTGGCCTCAGCCGGCATGGCCGCGCTCGTCGCCGCACACGAGGCCATCGCACCGACCGGACTGTTCGGAGTCGTCGCCGCCGAACCCGCGACGTCGAGGCCGCTGACACTTATGGGCCTGGACCAGACGATCGTCCTCTACCCCTCCCTCGCCCACGCCGTCACCTCCATGACCGACCCCACCGGAATGAGCGGCACCCCGACTGAGTAAACACCGCGGCGTGGACTCATCACTGCACCTCGATGGCGACTCCACCGGTGACTTCCAACGCTCGGTCGAGGCCACCGCCGAAGCCGCCTACACACTGCGCGAACTGTTCACCCTCTGGGTCACGGCCACCGTCGACGCCGACACCGAACGCCGCGGCGACATCGTCCTGGCCGTCTACGAAGCAGTCGCCAACGCCACCGAACACGCCTATAAAGACACCGCCGCACCCGGAACGGTCACCGTGCGCAGCCGACACCGACCCAACGGCGTCCTCGAAATCACCGTCACCGACACCGGAACCTGGGACCCCAGCCCCTCAGAGCGCTTCCGCGGCCGCGGACTAGCACTCATCACCGTGCTCAGCGACACCAACGCACTCACCACCGGACCCGACGGCACCACCGTCACCATGTGCTGGCAGCCGATGCGGGACTGTCGTGATGTCATAAGGGACTGTCGTGAGAACGGTGTAAGTGGCGGGACTGTCGTGAGAACGGTGTAAGTGGCCTTACCGCCCTCGGTGTGTCGGGGGCAGGAAGGTCGCATCATGACCGACACTCTGGTGGCTGTGGAGCCATCTGATGAACACGATGACGGGATCGTCGAGGTGCCTGCGGACCGCAGCGTCGATGAACTCGAGGTAGCCCGCGAGCTGGTCCGCCAGGCCCGGGAGGCCGGGGTCCGCCTGACCGGTCCGGATGGGTTGCTCAAAGCGATGACCAAAACGGTGCTCGAGACGGCGCTCGATGAAGAGATGTCTGAGCATCTCGGTTACGACAAGCACGACCAGCGTGGTCGCGGGAGTGGCAACTCGCGCAACGGGTCTCGGTCGAAGACCGTGCTGACTGATGCGTGTGGGCAGGTCGAGATCGATGTCCCGCGGGATCGGGCGGGCACCTTCGAGCCGCAGATCGTGAAGAAGCGCCAACGCCGCTTGACTGATGTGGATGAGGTGGTGTTGTCGCTGTATGCCCGTGGGCTCACCACCGGTGAAATCAGCGCCCATTTCGCCGACATCTACGGTGCTGCGGTCTCCAAAGACACGATCAGCCGGATCACCGACCGGGTGCTCGAAGAGATGGCCACCTGGCATGCCCGTCCGCTCGAACGCGTCTACGCCGCGGTGTTCATCGACGCCATCCATGTCAAAATCCGCGATGGGCAGGTAGGGCCCCGGCCGATCTACGCCGCGATCGGGGTGGATCTGGCCGGGCATCGTGACGTGCTCGGGATGTGGGCAGGTGAAGGCGATGGTGAGTCGGCAAAGTACTGGCTGGCGGTGCTTACCGAGCTGAAGAACCGGGGTGTAGCCGACATCTTCTTCCTCGTCTGCGACGGGCTAAAAGGCCTGCCGCAATCGGTCGGGGCGGTCTTTCCCGACACGGTGGTGCAGACGTGTGTCATCCATCTGATCCGGGGCACATTCCGCTATGCCGGCCGCCAGCACCGCGATGCTATCGCCAAGGCGATCAAACCGATCTACACCGCCCCCACCGCTGCAGCCGCGGCCGAGGCGCTGGATGCGTTCGACGCCGAGTGGGGGCACCGGTACCCGGCAGCTATCCGGTTGTGGCGCAACGCATGGCAAGAATTCATACCGTTCCTCGACTACGACATCGAGGTCCGTAAGGTGATCTGCTCGACGAATGCGATCGAGTCACTCAACGCCCGCTACCGGCGCGCAGTGCGGGCTCGTGGGCATTTCCCGAACGAGCAGTCGGCGCTAAAGTGCCTGTACCTGGTGACCCGGTCGCTCGATCCGACCGGCACCGGACAGAAACGATGGACAATGCGGTGGAAACCAGCACTCAACGCATTCGCCATCACCTTCGCCGACCGCATGCCGGCCAGCGAAGACAACTAACCGAAAACGCCACTTACACCGTTAATCTGATACTCCCTGTCATAACGCAACATTATCGGCGTAATGTGGTGTGGCGCTGTATGTTTCGTCACCAGTGACGAATGTCTGTTGGTTGTCGTAACTAGGAGGCAATGACAGCATGGGTGCGTAATCGACTCGGGGGCGGGTAGGACGAAGCGGACGTTCTTGCGCTGGATCTGGCGACTGACGAACCCTCTGGCCAGCCCTGTGGCAGGCGTCGCTCCGTGGTGGATCATCCTGATTGCGTGCGCAATACTCTTGGGTCAGGTTGTTGCCGGTGGAACCGTCGGCGCCGGTAGGGCCGCCGTTGACGGGATCGCCGCGGGCGTCCCACGATCCGCTCTTGGCGTGCGCGGCGACGTGGACGCCCAGATAGCTGCCGGTGGGCCACTTCGTGGCGGTGTTGTGCGCGCAGTAGTCGGATTTCTGAACTAACTCTGCTGCAACGGGTTCCGCTGTGTCGGTTAGTTAATTTTCGGCGTAACACCACTGTTGCGTGGTCTCGTCCAATTCTCGTCTCTCGAGGGTGATGGTGAACCCGAACTGCTCGAGTGGTAGCAGGCTCGACTGTTCGCGTGTCCATGTTGGGTTCGAGCGAAAGAGCAGGTAGTTTCCGTCCTCCAGCTCGGTGGTTGCCCACCAGCCCGCGTAGCGGCAGGACAGGTCAAGGGAGAGGTCGGACTCCGTGGCGTAAGTGGCAATGGAGATCGGGCATGCTTCTCGTTGAAGCAACGCTGCGCGGTCGATGCGTGCTGATAGAGGTCGATCGTCATTCCTCGGTACGCGATGTCAGTCGCGGTATTGGGAAGACAAACTGCCGCAATCCAGTCTTTGACCGTTCCGGTGATGACCGGACCCTGCCTGCTAGGTGTGGTCTCGGTCTTGTTCTGCGTATGTATGACGATCGCACCGACTATGGCGAGCGCCATTACTGCAACAACGACGCCAATGACGACAAGTGGACGACGACCCGGGCTACGCCTTCCCGGACGAGTAGCCAAATCCCATTCGTCTCCGTCCCACCAGCGGATACGGCGATCGTCAACCGGATCCGGATACCAGCCGGGCGGCATGTCAGGGGTGCCCATGATGCACAAATGCCCTTCAAAGAGACCCCGCAAACGTCGCCTGCTACGCCGTTGAGCTGGGGCATTGGCCGCATCCCTCGGACGAGTCGCTGGGCACGTGGGTCAGGATGACCAGATATCACCGAGGCCCTGTCATCCTGGCGGTTCAGGCAATCTCATCTCGGACTGCCACAGTCGCGGACAGCCACCGTCTCAGGTACGAGTGTGCGTCGAGTAGCTGTGGACGGCGATGGAGGTAGTCGACGAACCAGGCCGTAAGACCGTCCCAGGTGGCGATGTCGCCGGCAGGGAACTCTGTCCAGCCCAGTTCGTCGAGTGTCCAGTGAGCTTTGGCGGAGTTACGCAGCATAGATGTGGTCACCCAGTTGGTGCCGTCGTCGGGCCCGCCGCGGGCAACGGGGACACGGTGGTCGATCGACGGGAACAGTTCCCAGAAGCCGATGTGGGTTCTGGTCATGTTCCAGTGCGGGTCAGCGGGGAACTGGTCTGGCAGCACGATGGACAGCAAGCGCAGCGCCCCGGGATGTACGAGACGCTCTCCGCTGTATCTGTCGGTGAATCCGTCGCGGTAGAACACTCGTAAGCTCTGCCGCTCGGTGTAGCGGCGTGCGACCTTAGCGGTGGATACGAAGGGGTATTCCGTGGCGAGAATGCCGGCTGCGCGGTCGTCGTCGCCGCCGGTCAACGCGGCGCAGGCATCGGCGAGCACGGCCGCCTTGTCTGTGTACGACATCGACGTCATAGCTGCCAATGCCGGTGTCGTAGCTGTTCGGCGGTGAAGTCCATCCAGCGACGGTATCGGTTATTCTGTCGGGCCGCGCGGCTGCGCCGGCGCGGCAGTCGAGGACATCGGCATCTCAACGGGAGACTATTGCACTTGAGAGTTGGCGGCGGGGTCAGGCCTACGCTCAGTGGCGGGATCGACGATGTAGTGCTTGTGGTCCTCGCCGGTGATCAGGTGCCGGGGTTCCTGACAGAGAACGGAGGTCAATTCACCGATGATCGCCTGCGTGGTGTGGTAGAGCTGTGCACGCCGCTCGCCAGCGGCGCGGTGGGGACCTGGACGAGGTCGTCAAAAGCGGCCGCGTACGGGCGGATCATCCTGACGAGGCCGCGTAAACCGTGGGCGACGACAGTGCCGTCCTCCCGGAGCGCCACACCGATCCGGGCATAGCTCTTCGGGCCGACTAGCTGTACTGACCCGGGACGTTAGGTACGGCGTTCGGCGAGTCGACGTGACATAGGGAAGACCTCCGAGTGAGGTGTGGAGCTGTCTAGGAACCGCTCCTCAACCCGGAGGTCTTCGTGTCTCACCGTAATTCACCGTTGTCCCCGACTGGCCGGTTGCGTCTGGCTCGGTGTGTTGTCGAAGATGGGTGGCCCTTGCGCCGCGCGGCTAACCGGTTCAACGTGTCGGTCACCACGGCCAAGCGATGGGCGGATCGCTACCGCGAATCGGGGCCGGCCGGGATGGGTGATCGGTCCAGCCGGCCCCGATCGTGTCCGCATCGCACCCGCCGGCGCCGGGAACGCCGGGTCGTCGGGTTACGCGTCTCCCGTCGCTGGGGGCCGGCCCGGATCGCGTTTCACCTGGGGTTGAACGTCTCCACGGTGCACCGCATCCTGACCCGGTACCGATGCCTGCGGTTGTCGTGGATCGACCCGGCGACCGGGGCGCCGGTACGTGCCCGCCGGCGCGAGGTCCGCCGGTATGAACGTGAAGCGCCCGGAGACTTGATCCACGTCGACATCAAAAAGCTCGGGAGAATCCCCGACGGAGGTGGACATCGCGTACACGGCCGCGCCCAGGGCGCCCGCAACTCCAGTGCCCACCGCGAGCCTGGGCGAACCCGCAAAGTTGCTGGCCGCCCGAACCTGGGGTACGCGTATCTGCATCACGCCGTCGACGACCATTCCCGCTACGCCTACTCCGAGATCCTCGCTGATGAGAAGAAGGAAACCGCGACCGCGTTCATGACTCGGGCGTTGGCGCACTTCGCCTCGATCGGTGTCACCACCGCGCGAGTGATGACCGACAACGGCTCTTGTTACCGGTCCCGGGTATTCCGGGACTTGTTGGACGAAAACGGGATTAAGCACAAGTGGACCAGACCGTACCGGCCGCAAACCAATGGCAAGGTCGAACGATTCAACCGGACCCTCCAGGAGGAATGGGCCTACGCCCGTCCCTACCTCAGTGAAACCGAACGCGTCGCAGCCTTCCCCGAGTTCCTTCGCATCTACAATCACGAACGCGGCCACACCGCACTCCGAGGCAACTCACCCGCCGACCGCGTACCCAACCTGGCGGGTCAGTACAGCTAGCGATGCGGACGTCCCGTCACACCGTTCCACGCTTGTCGTCGAGCACGCGCCTGTCCGGTCGTTGTGTCCATTGGCTTCGATTGCGACGTGTCCGCCGGCCACATAGAACATCGCCATCCGATAGCCAGCCTCCATGGCCTTGGCACCCGACTCACCGCCAAACTCACCGCCAGGGGTGAAGAGGTTGACGATGGTGTTGGTCAATCCGGTGAACATCAGGTTCCTCCTGCGTCGGTTTGTTGCCTGCTGTGCGGCGTTGTCCCAGGTCGTCGACTCGCAGTTACCTTCTCACGAAGGTCCGACAGTCTCGCCGAATCAGTCGGGCAGCAGGTGCGAGGCGGCAATGCCGAAGTGGTCGGCGATCCGGTAGAGCGTTCCGATGGTGATGTTTTCGCGTCCGGCCTCGATCGCCGACAGGTGGGTTCGGTGCACGCCAACAGCTTTGGCTACTTCGGCCTGCGTCTGACCGCAGCTGGTTCGCGCGTCGCGCACACGCTTGCCCAGCTCCTGAAGTCTCTCCACGGTGTTGACTATATCCCACACGCATGTAGACTAAAACCATCACCGCTGATGATGGGGTGAACCTTCGCTGCCGACTCGGGCAGAAACAAAAGTGGTCCGTGGGTGCTGGAACACCCACGGACCCGACGCACACCACGGAAAGGGCCGTGACATGCACCAATGCGCCACTCTAATCGAACAAGCCTCGGGCTATCTTGCCGCCGACCACACCATCCGCCGCATCACCCCGAGCGCCCGGGCGAGCGCCGCAGCGGCGATCCTCGCCCACTACCCGCCGACCTCGGCGTTCGATGATGGATTCCGGCAGCGGCTTGTTGAGTTCACTCCCCCCATGGCATCTGCCGATCACCGAAAGGGGATGTAGAACAATGGAGTTCACAACTCTCGGAGTCCTGGCCGACGCAACCCCCCTCAAGCCGGAAGCCCCTGAGGGCCTCATGCAGCTGGCGTCCGACCTCGGATGGGGGGCCTCGATCCTCGGGGTGGTCATCCTGCTGGGGGCAGGCCTGCGGGCCGCCATCGCGAAGCAAACGGGCGAAGTCGCCGCCACCGTCGCTCCACTTGCGATCGGCGGTGTCATCCTCTCCTCCGTCGGAGCCGTTCTGACTCTGGTCGGCCCCGACCCGGATCAGGACAGGCAGCCAACCACCGACGCGCCCCCCGCGCCGACGCCGCCGGCCCCCGCCCCGACCGAGCAGACCCCGATCGAGCAGACACCGTCGGCACCCGAGGCGCCCACCGACTACACGACGCTGTGGATCATCTGCGGAGCCGTCGCGGCCAGCCTCATCGTCATCGCTGTCGCGGTTCTCGCCTACCACAAAATGAGCCAAGCACGTTCTCGCCGAGACGTTCTCGTCAAGAGCACACGCGCTCAATGGACCAAGGCGGCCGACGTCCTCGGCACCATCGACGCCGACTACGCCGCCTATCACGCCGACCTCGCAGACCGGCTCTTCACCCGCCCACTCCTCGACGACACCAACGACCCCCACACCGCGGCGTTCCTCGACGCCTACACCGCCGCCCGCGCCGCCGCCTACGACTCCCGGCCCCTGGACAGAGACCTCGCCGAGCGAGCCGTCACCACTGCCCTGGCGGCCCGCGACGCATGGAACACCGCCTCACGCCACGCCCGCGACACCGGCCTGAGCATCCAACCCGCCAAACGCGAAAAACTCACCCGAGCACGCAAACTGCTCGACCAGGCGCTCGACCCCACCATCACCGACGCCTACCGCGACAATCTGCTCGACCGCATCACCACACTCATCGCCGAAGCCGGCGCACGACGCATCCCGCCGGTCCGGGCGCTCGTCGCCGAGTCCGTGCAACGCCAACTCGACACCCAGGCCAAGCGCCCGCAACTGCAACGATGACCCAGCTGACGGGCGATTCGGGCGCGCGATGCACGCCACGGCGTCGGTGCGGCATGTTATGCACACACAAAGACAACACCCGAATCGCTCTCGAAGAAGAACCCTTCGACCTACAAGGAGAAACATGAACTGGGTGATCTGGTCCCTCAACGTGGCCGTCATAGTCCTCGCGATCGCCGTCATCGCCTTATGGAGATTCCCCATCGGCAACTTCGGTTGGTTCCAACGCCTACTCCGCGCCCGGAAGCGAGCCCTCGCCGAAGGCCACACAGAAGACTGGCATGACGACGCCTGGTACGACGCACTCGCCGCACACGGTATGCGCATCAACGATCCAGACGCCCCGCTCGCACCCGCCGGCCACGAGGCAGAGTTCACCAGGCGCCACCCTGGGCCGACACCGCCGCCGCGGCAGCCCGCAAGCATGGTCAACCCCATCCTCGCGCTCATCGCTGTAGCCATCGTGGCCACGGTCAGCACGCTGGCGCTCAACTAGACCATCAGGAGACCACCATGTGGACTCATCAGTGACCAGCAACAGGTTTGCTCTCAAAGGCCACGCGAACTGTCACCCACCCCGCGAGGAGAGATCCCCTCATGAACTTGCCTTCGGCCCACAGCGTCCTGACACCCCGTGAGTTCGCGGCTCTCCTGCGCGTTGACGCCCGAGCCCGTCGACGACGAGTCCGTCTCACTCATAACCTCGACTACGAGACGTTCTACGCCGGGCTCGCCAGCTCGATCGACGACCAGCCCGACAACGTCGAGTTGGCCCGTAAAGTGCTCACGCTCTGGAACAAGGACCAGAACTGGTTGCGAGCACGTCGCACACGAACCTTCGCGATCGCCTCGACCGGCGACATCTGACCACCGATCACCACCACCGATCACGAAGGACGTTCTTCTGAGTTGCCACACCCAAACCGAAGATCGTTCCTCACAGGATAGGAGGGGAGGGCGGCGAGCTCCCCCGAATGTGCAGCCCCCTCCCCTCCGTCCTGGTTACGCGCGACGGCGACCAGCCGGTGTGGGTCTTCACTGAGGGTCGTGGAGGGTTAGTGCCCGATCTGTTGAAGTAGTTGCGAGATCGGCACTTTCAGCGCTTCGGCGATGCGCGCCAGGGTGATGATGGTTGCTCGCCGCGATCCGTCTTCCACGCCGCGCAGCATGTTGCGCTCGACGCCGGCCTCGAGACCCAGGGCCCGCTGACTGAGGCCCAGTTCCTCGCGGCGAGTCGTGATCGCTTCTCCGAGAGCGCGTAGCAATGCAGGTTCGTCGATGTCGACGGCCATGACGGCTCCTCCTCCCCTGTCGCCCGCCAGGTCGGCGGGCGCACTCGGCGTGGCTGAGCCTACCGGCGAGGTCGCCACGGGCGGCAGCACGACGGCGGTGCGCCCGGTCGGCGCGGGACAGCTGCTCACTGCGCGGGTTTCACGATCGTCAGAGTCAGCTGGTCGTCGTCGATGTGCTCGTCGAACTCCTCGACAGCCGGCCAGTGGTCACAGACGTACTGGTCGCGCTCGGAATCGTCCATCGCTGCCCACTGCTGGGGCAGCGGGCCGACGTAGCGCTGCACCCGGCGTACCAGATACGACCGCTCGACAACCTCGGTGCGCGCCAGTTCGGGCATCGCTTGCTCGACCAGCCCGACGAGGGCGGCGGCCGCGTCATGTTCAGCGTCGACATTGCCTGCGAGGTCGCAGGCTTGGCGCCACCGCTCGATGCCTGCGGCGATTGCTCGCGCATGAACGCTCATCGGTCTTGCCGCGCAGGTGTTTTCGGTGGTCGTGGCCATGTGCTGCTCCTTCTTTCCTCCGTGCCTCAGTGGTTGCCTATAGGCTACCGTTAATGGTAGTCTATAGGCAACCACTAAGGATGGAATGAGCGAGGAAACGACGATCATGGGGCACATCATCTCGAAGACAGCGGAACATCGACCGGCGTTGCGTCGCAGACGTTTTCGCCACGACAATCCGACCGCGCTGGACTTGTTCTCAGGATTTGGCGGATTCACCCAGGGCATCGAGGCCGCCGGTTTCGACACGATCGTCGGGGCGAACCACAACCGCTACAAGGTCGAGGTGCACGAGGCCAACCACCCGCACGTCGAGCATTGGATTGCTGATCTGATCAACACCGACTCCGGCACCTACCACTCGGTGCGTGAACTCCCTGCGGCCGATCTGCTGGTCGCCGGGGTGACCTGCACCAACCACTCGCAGGCCAACACCCAGCGTGCCTACGCACAGGGACTGACGTTGTTTGACCTCGACGACCCCGAGTTCGAGGAACGTGCCACACGTTCCGAGCGGGACCGGGCAACGGCCAACTGCGTGCTGCACTACGCCGATCAGCACCATCCCCTGCTGATCCTGGTCGAATGCACCACCGAGTTGCAGTCCTGGGGTCCAGCGGTCCCCGGCCGACGCAAGGTCGGTGACGGCTCGACGTATCGGTGGTGGCTGCGCGAGATCACCAAGCTCGGCTACGAGCACAAGGTGCTCTACCTCAACTCGATGTTCTTCGGCGTCCCACAGAGCCGGGACCGGCTCTACATCGTGTTCTGGGACCGCACACTGCCCGCCCCCGACCTCGATCACCGCCCGCAGGCGTGGTGCGGTCCCTGCGATGAGGCCGTCGAGGCGATGTGGGCGTGGAAGACCGGGGTGCCCGCCAGCGGATCGGTGCGCTACGGCAAGCAGTACAACTACCGGTGCCCGCGCTGCTTCGGCGAGGTCTCCCCCACCGCCACACCCTCGCTGACCGCCCTGGACCTCACCCACCTGGGCACCCGGATCGGCGAGCGGACCAAACCGCTGGCCCCGGCGACCATGGCCCGCGCCGAGCGGTGCCGTCAGAAGTTCGCCGAGTTCCCCGCCGTGCTGATGCCGGCCAAGGCCCAACGCGGAGTGGAACGCCACCCGCTGCAACCGATGTCGACGCAAACCTCGCAACAAGAGACTGCGCTGCTCAGTACCGGCGCGATCATGGTCGCGGCCGGAAACACCTTTGAGCGTCCCGGGTCCTCGTGCCGGGCCAGGATCCTCGGTCAACCGCTGTGGACCCAGCCCGCCACCAACACCACCGGCTTGATCACTCCCCCGATCGCGATGGCCGTCAACAACTTCCAGGGAGCACCACGCGGCATCGACGAGGCCCTGCCCACTCAGGGCGGGTCGGAAACCCTGAGCATCCTGTCCTCAGGTGTGGTGCCCTTCCGCAAACACACCACCCCGGCCAGCCACGCCCAGGCCATGCCTACCGTCACCGCCGAGCAGACCCCCGGCTTGCTCACCGCCGCCGGTGACCCCGCATTGCTCGCAGGCTGGTTCAAACAGAACGGCAGCACCGGAACCGAGACCGCCGCCCACCCGCTCACCGATCCCCTGGGCACCATGACCAGCCGCGACACCACCGCCCTGCTCGCCGCGCACTGGCGCGACGCCCTCGCCGAGATCTCCCTCGAAGAGTGCTTCTTCCGCATGATGACCCCCCACGAGGTCGGCCGCGGATGCGGATTCGACCCCGACTTCGGCGACCACAAAGGCACCTTCACCGTCTGGGGTAAAGGCCGCGACCAGATCGACGGCTACGGCAACGCCGTCACCCCACCGGTCCCCCTGTGGATCGGCACCCGACTCCGCGAGGTCCTGCACCCCCGCGGCGCGTAACGACCACCGGCCCCGGCGTGACCAGCCGCGCTGGGGCCGGTCAGACCCACACCCCAGCAGGAGAGGAGCGGTTCTCGTGCCGGTCACCCACCGCCCCGATTGCTATTATTGCTGCATGATCGACGCTGGCCGGTGGGGCGCGATCCGCGACCTGGCGGATCGCCAGTTCGGCCTGTTCACCACCGCCCAGGCCCGCCACCTCGGCGTCGCTCCCTACGTACTCGCCCGACTCGCCGAGCGCGAGTCCATCGTCCGGGTGCATCACGGCGTCTACGAGCTCCCCGAGTCCTCGGCCTGGACGACTCTCGGTGACTGGGCGGCACAGTGGCTGGCGCTACACCCCGCCGCCGACATCGAGGACCGCCGCGCCCACCCCGACAGTGTGGTGAGTCACGCCGCTGCCGCCCAAGTGCTGCGGCTGGGTACGATCACCGCATCCGGGCTCGAGCTGAGCAGCCCCCACCGGATCAACGTTCGCGATCCCTCGGTGCGCACCTGGCGCCGGCCGATCGGTGACCGCGGCCGCGACTGGGACCTCGTTGACGGACTGCCGGTGACCACACCCGCCCGTACCGTGGCTGACCTGCTGTTCACCCACGGCGACGGCGGGCACATCGGGACCGCGCTGCACACCTGCCTGAGCGAGTCACTCGTCGGCGCCGACGAACTGATCGCAGTGTGTGACCGGGCCGCGCCGCGCTGGAACTACGCCTCGGGCGCCGAGCTGTTCGCCTCGCTGCTCGATCAGGCCCAGATGCCGGCCGAACCGGTGCTGGTCGGCTGATGCCGTATGCGTCCGAAGAGGCCTTCCGCGCCGGACTGAGAGCCCGCCTGTCCGCTGAGGCTCGCACGAACAGGTTCAGCCGCGACGAGCTCGCCCAAACCGTCACCCTCCAGTTGTTCCTGGCCCGGCTGTTCCGCTCCCCCGACGCCGACCAATGGATTCTCACCGGCGGCACCGCCCTGCACTTCCGGGCACCGACCCAAGCCCGCCCGACCGCCGACGCCGACCTGGCCACCCGCCTCGACGCCGAACACATGCAGCGATCGCTGCGCCAGGCCGCCCAACCCGGCCCCGGCGACTTCGGCGAGTTCGACGTCAGGATCACCGCGACCCGTAGCCCAGGCTTGTTCGCCGGACGTATCCACTACAACATTGCCGGACAACGGTTCTCCAACGCCAAACTCGACATCGCCACCCACCGGGAGATGCTGCTACCGCCCGAGATGTTGAGCCCTCACCCAGTGCTCGCGCTCGACGAACTTGACCCCATGCCCGTGATCCGGATGCAAGCTGCCGCCGAAGCGGTCGCCGACAAGGTCGCCGCGCTCTACGAGCTACACGGCCCCCACGGCGACACTCCCTCGACCCGCGCCCACGATCTGGTCGACCTCGTCATCCTCGCCCGCACCCAGTCATTCGACGCCGATCAGCTCCACACCGCGATCCGCCACCAAGAACACCGCCGCGGTCTGACGATCCCGGTGCCGTTGGTCCTGCCCAACCCGACCTGGGAACGTGACTACCCTCAGCACGCCGTCCACAGCGGTTTGCCGGCGAACCTGCACCAGCCCGACGCCGCGCTCACGGCTGCCAACAGCCTCATCGAACCGGTCCTGACACGCGCAACGGGGCACGGCCGGTGGAACCCCGACCACGGTGTTTGGACGTCGGAGAGAACACGCTCGATCGCAGAACTACTCAGCGACACCCGCGTCCCACGCACGGCGCCCCGTACACCCGCACCCGAGACATCCAGCGGGCCGCAGTCGTCAAATGCAGAGCCCTCGCGCAATTACGGACCTGAGTTGTAACACGGGGCGGTACGGGCGATCCGATGCATGCGGGTTGAACCGTGACGGAACCTACAGACCGACCCGTTCCGGCGGGCCCCGCGCGTAGCGAGAGAGACCCGTATGGCGCCGCGCGACGTCCAGCTAGATACTGACCGCAGCGAGCTAAAGGAGCCCGCTGGGCGAGAGGGGTAGATGTAATGACTTCTGGTCAACCCGGCCGACCCCCCGAATACATCGTGGCCGAGTACGAAGCGGCGACCGCCGCCTACCTGGCGTACGACTCCTATCGGTGGCAGTCAGGTTCTCTGCTGATCGCAGGGGCATTCGTCTTTCTGGGCCTGCTTGCGTCGGCACCTACAGACGAAATGATCGATTTCGGAGCGTTCATCGTCGCATTCGTGATGTCGCTGTGGCTGTTGTACTCCCAGCATCATCGAAATCTGTTCCTTTTCAAACTCGATCGAGTCGCTGAGTTGGAGGCTCAAATGGGCGGTGAACAGAACTTGCGATTCCGAGGGGCGGGCGCCAAGCAGTACCGCCGTGTCGGTCCCGCTGGACACCACATGGATCGCATCATGGCACTCGGGTTATGCTGCGCCGGTCCAGGTCTCGCTCTGCTGAAAGGCTCGGCCGGACTCTTCTCGATCCTGGCAGTCCTGCTGGCAGTTGGCAGTGCTACGTGGGTGATAGTGCAGGAGCGCGCTGCGCAGGCACTAGTAGCTGGCCCTGTTTCCCCACCGTCACCATGAACTTCCTCATCGTGACTGTGCCCCTGGCATCGAACCATCCGCGCGGGCCGAGTTGGGTGTGGTGACAAGTAGTTCACGTGTCCCACCAGCGAGGGGCCGACTCTACTCTTCTCGATAGATCGGGCAGCCGCAGAAGGTGTCGCAGGAGAAGCTCCAGGTCGGGTGGGCGGACTGGGTGTGTACTCCCCAGGGGTGTCCGCATACGCAGTCGGGGAAGAACTGCCGGTCCCAGCGGTCGCAGAGGTCTTCGACGGTGAGCGTTGCTGACGGGTAGCCCACGGCGCCACGGAATCCGACACACTGGTACTTCGACCAGGTGGGGTCGACCTCGACCGGACAGCCGAGGTACCCCAGGTCGTGATTGATGACCAGCCCGTAGTCGAAGGTGTTCTCCCCGCAGCGTCCACACCAGTCCTCCCCTAGCGGGACGGGCAGGCCGTCGGGTCGCCCGGCGCGGCGTTGTTCCCACAGCTGGCGCAGGGTGGCGACTTCGGTCTCGAGGCGGCGCTGCTCTTCGATGCGCTCTGCGGTGCCGTCGAGCAGGTCGAGCAGGTCGAGCAGGTCGATGTCGTCGTGATCGGATGGTGTGTGGCGGCGTGCCATGGCACAGCTCCCCTCGTCGAGGTCTCAGGTGGTTAGTCGGCGGCGTAGATCGGCGTGCGGGTCAGGAACAGGCATTCCCGGTTCTCGTCATCCGCCAGGACGACCCCGATACCGGTGGTGAGGATTTCGGCGAGACCGAGTGCCCACCTCGACCAGGTCAGATCGACCATGGAGTGCACGTGCTCGATGGGTACCAACTCGGCGTGGCCGGTCTGGAGCACGCTGGTGGCGCGGATGATCTCACGCGCGCTCGGACTGGCGGCGATGTTGCTGTAGCTCCACGACATGCGTTGCCCCTCTGCTGAATGCTGATGCGACCGTGCGACTTCCGGCGATACGCCCTCCGGAAGCGTGTACCCCATAGGGTTCACAATATGCACCCTATGGGGTACAGTCAAGTCATGACCACAACCACCCTCCCGACGACAGCGATCGCGGTGCCCTCGCCCGGCCAGCAGCTCGATATGTTCGCCGAAGCGGCCCGCGATGAACGCGAGACCGCCGAACGCACGACCGGCGTGCCCAGGCTGTATACGTTGCGGTGCACCGCGATTGCCGACTACCAACACGCGATGACGCAGTGGAGCCAGGCGTGGCCTCACCTTGCCTGCCTGCGCGACTCGCACGGCTGGCACGTCGCGATCGGTGAATACGCGAGCAGTCGGGAGCCGACCAGTGCGTGCATCCCGATCACCTTGCAAACCGACCTTCGATGCAACCGGACCTCGCACCGCGGCTGCCTGTGCGTGGGTGATCTGGTCTCGCGCAGCTTCTGCCGAGGATGCGGCTGGCACTCCGAGGTCGTCGACGACGACACCGACGCGGCGCTGCTGGGTCTGGACCACTGCTTCCCCGGATGGCGCGACGACCCGATCGTGCCCTCGGCGCCCTACGACGACGGCCCCAAGCGCCGCACCCGCATCAACTGGGAAACCACCGTCGCCGAACTGCACGGCGCCGACCGTCCCCAGGGCTATCCGATGATCACCCGCCGCGGACCGCACGGGTGGCGAGCAGTGCCGGGCCGGTCACTGTGGGGAGGCTACGACGTCGCCGCTGAAACGCTCGGCCGATGACCGACTCCACCGATGGTGCCGTGCCCGGCCTGTCTGCCGGGTACGGCACGCACTCGCCCTCCCCGGCTCTGGCAAGCTCAACACCACACGATCACCGACCGCCCCCGAGAGGCCCGAATCCATGTCGAGCGACCCGTCCGCCGTCAGCGTTGACGAGACCGCCGTCATGGCCGCCGTCGGTGCGGCGATCGTCGCCCGCCGCACCGAACTCAAGATCAGCCAGCAAGCCCTGGCGCGTACCGTCGGCACCAGCCGGACCTTCCTGCGCGGCATCGAGGCGGGCGAGCGCGCGCCGACCGTGGTCACACTCACCCGGATAGCCCGCGCCCTGCACACCACCCCCAGCGCGCTCATCGCCACCATCCGCTGACGCCGGCTCCACTACATCCGGCGGCGCTGATGCCCGCCCTACGAGGGCCGCAGCCCTCTTGCCTACCGGCATAGTCCCACAACCACCCGTTCATTCCCTCGCGTATTTCGTCGCGCTTTCTGTAGTGCTTTCCGAATGAATTATAAGAATCCTCGACGAGAGGAGTGTGTGGGTATTCGAATGACCCCTAACAGCAGGTCGAAGTACAATCACCTGATCCGTGAAATACGTTGCAACCCTTGCAGATACAGTCCTTTAGGTATAGAATAGAAGAAAGCAAACAGCCTATGAGGGAAAGGTTTAAGGAAATGACAATCACCGTGTACACAAAGCCCGCTTGCGTCCAGTGCCACGCCACTTACAAAGCGTTGGACAAGCAGGGTTTGGCCTATCAGGTGGTCGATATCAGCGCCGACGACGACGCCCGCGAATACGTGATGAGCCTGGGTTACCAGCAGGCCCCGGTCGTGGTGATCGACGACGGCCAGCAGTCATGGAGCGGATTCCGCCCCGACCGAGTGAAGGCGCTCGCCACCGCCGCCTGACCCGCCAGCCCCCGCAACCGGGTGTCGCACTTGCCGTCGACGACACCCAACCCCGCGACGCCGACCAAGGAGACCCAGGATGAGCCGTCCATCCACCACCCGCGCCACCACCAACTACACCGGCCCGTGGACCTTCGGTGGCCTCGCGATCGCCGCCGACAACGCCTCGCTGTGGGCCACCCCCGCCGCAGCGGATCCCGCCGACACCTCCGCACCCCAGGTGCAGGCCACTCTGGCTAACGTCGACGACGATCTCGTCATCACCATCGACGTCCCCGCCGGCCACATTCACGCCGTCACCGTCACCGAGGCGGGACTTCAGGTCACCGTTGCCGACATCGGCCCGGACTGCTGCCGCATGTGCGGAGAGCACTTCAGCAACCCGCACACCCCTGGATGCATGGTTGGAGCCGCCGACGAGGCCGCGCTCGCCGCCCAGGACGACACTGCGATGCTCGCCGCCCTGCGCGCCAACGCCGAACGGCGTCCCCGATGAGCGACACTCTCGACGCCGCTCTCGCCGACATCACGGCCGCCACAGGGTTGGTGTTCACCCGCACCACCTTCGGCCCGCGGCGCAGCGGGCACCTCGCCTACACCCGCACGCGCGACGCCGTGGTGATGATCGACAACGACTGGCAGGCACTCACCGACAGCGGCGCCGGCTCCTTCGCGTCGAGCAACCCGCGATGGACGCCCGTCCACCCGATCGTCATCGCCGTCTACAAAGACGGTGACCTCACCCGCCTCCCGCTCACGGAGGTGTCCACCCGCCTCGCCGACATCGATGTGCTTCCCCACCTGCTCGATCAGGCCCTCGAACTGGCCGAGCGGGCCCGCCGGGAGTACGGCCACTTCCTCGGCTACGACTACGACGGCCGCGGCGACACCGAACGACGCCGCCAGGTGATCTGACCCATGCCCGCCGAGACCCCACCCGACCCGTCGGCGAGCGCCGCCGCCCACGACGATGCGGCGCTCGCCGACGGCCACGGGTGGGCCAGCGACACCGGCCACGCCGAGGTCCTGTTCCTCTCGGCGCTGCTGTGGGCCACACCAGCCCACCACGACGACCTCGCTGACATCGTCGGCCTGGTCCACGCCAAGGACTTCTACGTGCCCGCCCACGGCGAACTGTTCACCATCATCGCCGACCTCATCGCCGACGGGGCCAGCCGCGCACACGACGCCACCACCGTCGCCCACGAACTACGCCGCCAAGGACGCGCCGCCACCCTCGGCGCCGAGCACCTCACCCGTGCACTCGTCGCGGCGACGTCCGCCGGCGCCGACGGCATCCAGGCACGCCACTACGCGGCGATGGTCGTCGCCGATGCCTACCGCCGCCGCTACCGCGCCGCCGGAGACGGCATCACCCACGCCGCCGACCACCTCCCCGAAGCCGAACTGTGGGAGTACATGTGCGCGCACGGCATCGCCCTGCGCGAACACCGCACCCGCCTGTCCGCCCTACGCCCGAACTAAGACATCGAAAGGAACACCGCCATGCCCACCGACATCCGATACCCGGCCGCCGACCTCGCCAAGCTCCACGCCGACGCCTACACCCTGCGCCACGTCGACAACCTCACCTGGGACCAGGTCGCTACCGCCCTCGACGAACCCGTCGCCGTGGTCAAGGACTGGGCGCAGACCTACATCGACCGCACCGACGCCGCCGCCGCCGAACAACAGATGTCGCTGTTCGACTGACTTTCGAGGGACTGTCGTGAGAACGGTGTAAGTGGCCTTACCGCCCTCGGTGTGTCGGGGGCAGGAAGGTCGCATCATGACCGACACTCTGGTGGCTGTGGAGCCATCTGATGAACACGATGACGGGATCGTCGAGGTGCCTGCGGACCGCAGCGTCGATGAACTCGAGGTAGCCCGCGAGCTGGTCCGCCAGGCCCGGGAGGCCGGGGTCCGCCTGACCGGTCCGGATGGGTTGCTCAAAGCGATGACCAAAACGGTGCTCGAGACGGCGCTCGATGAAGAGATGTCTGAGCATCTCGGTTACGACAAGCACGACCAGCGTGGTCGCGGGAGTGGCAACTCGCGCAACGGGTCTCGGTCGAAGACCGTGCTGACTGATGCGTGTGGGCAGGTCGAGATCGATGTCCCGCGGGATCGGGCGGGCACCTTCGAGCCGCAGATCGTGAAGAAGCGCCAACGCCGCTTGACTGATGTGGATGAGGTGGTGTTGTCGCTGTATGCCCGTGGGCTCACCACCGGTGAAATCAGCGCCCATTTCGCCGACATCTACGGTGCTGCGGTCTCCAAAGACACGATCAGCCGGATCACCGACCGGGTGCTCGAAGAGATGGCCACCTGGCATGCCCGTCCGCTCGAACGCGTCTACGCCGCGGTGTTCATCGACGCCATCCATGTCAAAATCCGCGATGGGCAGGTAGGGCCCCGGCCGATCTACGCCGCGATCGGGGTGGATCTGGCCGGGCATCGTGACGTGCTCGGGATGTGGGCAGGTGAAGGCGATGGTGAGTCGGCAAAGCACTGGCTGGCGGTGCTTACCGAGCTGAAGAACCGGGGTGTAGCCGACATCTTCTTCCTCGTCTGCGACGGGCTAAAAGGCCTGCCGCAATCGGTCGGGGCGGTCTTTCCCGACACGGTGGTGCAGACGTGTGTCATCCATCTGATCCGGGGCACATTCCGCTATGCCGGCCGCCAGCACCGCGATGCTATCGCCAAGGCGATCAAACCGATCTACACCGCCCCCACCGCTGCAGCCGCGGCCGAGGCGCTGGATGCGTTCGACGCCGAGTGGGGGCACCGGTACCCGGCAGCTATCCGGTTGTGGCGCAACGCATGGCAAGAATTCATACCGTTCCTCGACTACGACATCGAGGTCCGTAAGGTGATCTGCTCGACGAATGCGATCGAGTCACTCAACGCCCGCTACCGGCGCGCAGTGCGGGCTCGTGGGCATTTCCCGAACGAGCAGTCGGCGCTAAAGTGCCTGTACCTGGTGACCCGGTCGCTCGATCCGACCGGCACCGGACAGAAACGATGGACAATGCGGTGGAAACCAGCACTCAACGCATTCGCCATCACCTTCGCCGACCGCATGCCGGCCAGCGAAGACAACTAACCGAAAACGTGAACCGCCCCGGGTCTGTCGGAGGCTCTCGAACCTGTGAAGGATGGAGAGCATGGCAGCACCACGCAAGTACAGTGAGGAACTCAAGGACCGGGCCACCCGGATGGCATGTGAAGCGCGACAAGATCCCGATTCGTCGAGAGGTGCGATCAAGCGGATCGCCGATCAGCTCGGAGTCCATCCCGAGGCGTTGCGCAATTGGGTTCGTCAGGCCGAGATCGACGGCGGGGTCCGCCCGGGCACCACGAGTGAGGACGCTGACCGCATCGCGGCGTTGGAGCGGGAGAACCGTGAACTGCGGCGAGCGAACACGATCTTGAAGCAGGCTTCGGCTTTCTTTGCGGCGGAGATCGACCGCCCACAGCGCTGATCGTGGAGTTCGTCGCGGCTCACCGCGATGAACACGGAGTCGATCCGATCTGTGCGGCATTGCGCGATACGTCCGCCCAGATCGCTCCGTCCACGGTACGAGCCCACCTGAGCCCCCAGAAGACCGAGGCGCCTCGTGTGGTGCGTGACCGGGAGCTCCTTACCCAGGTCCGCGCGGTGCATGCCGACAACCTCGGCGTCTACGGTGCCCGCAAGGTGCATGCCCAATTGCGCAGACAGGGCCATAGTGTTGCCCGCTGCACCGTCGAGCGATTGATGAAAGCCGATGGGCTGCAAGGGATAGCGAGACTCAAGACACGCAAGACCACGCGCAGCGAGGGAGCTGAAACACCCCGGCCGGCTGACCGGGTCAACCGTCAGTTCACCGCGGCGGCACCGAACGCGTTGTGGGTGGCGGACCTGACCTACATCCGCACCCACTCGGGCTGGGTGTACGCGGCGTTCGTCCTGGACGTGTTCTCGCGGATGGTCGTCGGCTGGCAGGTCTCGACCACCATGCACACCGACCTCGCCCTCGACGCCCTGAACATGGGATTGTGGGCACGGTCGCGTGCCAGCCACGACGTGGCCGGGCTGATCCACCACTCCGACCGCGGAGTGCAATACCGAGCCATCCGCTACACCGAACGACTGGCCGAAGCCGAAGCGGTGACATCTGTTGGCTCCAAAGGGGATTCATACGACAACGCGATGGCTGAGGCGTTCAACTCGCTGTTCAAAGCCGAATGCATCCGTAACCCCGTGATGCGCCCGCGAGGCGGCTGGGCAGGTGTGGGCGAGGTCGAGATCGCCGTCGCTGAGTACGTCGAATGGTTCAACCACCGCCGCCTGCACGGCGAGATCGGACACGTCCCACCCGTCGAGTACGAGAGCGCCTACTGGTCGACCCACACCGTCACCAGCTACCGTGAGAACCCGGTCCCCGCAAACGCTGGAACCAACTAACCGAGCCTCCAGCAAACCCGGGGCGATTCAACGCCACTTACACCGTTAATCTGATACTCCCACTTTCGACGCGCCGCCCCAGTCTCTATGCAGCCTGGCTCACGTGACCATGGCTCGCACGCACGTGCTCGATGTGGGAGGCGTTAGGGTTCGTGGCATGAACGACTGGGCCGACTCGGACGTCAAGACGCGCGCGAAAGACAGGTTTGGGCGGCGCGGATACGCAGAGCGTGCTGCGCGCTTGATCGCGTCGTCGCACTCATGGGACGACAGCACCGTGTTCGGGTTAACCGGACAGTGGGGGTCAGGAAAGACGTCGCTGATGAACATGATTGCCGAGGCGCTGACGTTTGAGCCAGAGCATAAAGATCTGGGCTACAACATCGTTCGCTTCACCCCGTGGGCGACTCACGACGTCACCGGCGTCCTGGGTGACTTCTACTCTTCAATTGCATCAGTGCTTCCGCCAGACCGACGCAAAGACGTACAGGAAAAGTTCGCTGGGCTCCTGCGCGTCGCGGCGCCCGCCGGAAAGCTCATTCCATACGTTGGCGAGGCTTTGGCCGGCGCCGCGACCCTAGGTGCTGACGCCCTAGTCAAGGGGGAGCCGTGGGACGTCGTATTCGACAAATCAGTGACTGCATTGAAGTCCAACGGAGCACCGATCCTGGTCATCGTCGATGACATTGACCGACTCCAGGGTGACGAACTGCTATGCGTACTCAAGGTGATCCGACTACTCGGTCGGTTTCCGGGTGTTCAGTACTTGCTTGCCTACGATCAGGAAGCCCTCGCACACTCGCTTTGGTCGGCAAATGCGGTCCGTGATGCAGCAGAAGGTCGACGGTATATCGAGAAAATTGTGCAGTACCCGCTCCTCGTGCCTCCCCTCCTCGAGGCCCAACTGACGCGCGAGCTTCAGACACGCATGCACGAGGTCGTCCGCGCCCACCGGAGTGAGGCACCCACGCCGGGGTCGCTGCGGAGGGTCACCGAAGCACGACCCATCATGCAAACGTTGCTGACGACACCCCGCGCGATAGGCCGCTATATTGCACTGCTCAACTACGACCTCGGACTTCACACGAGAGGTGAGGTTGACGACGAAGACGTCATGGTCCTGACCCTGTTAAGGGTCGCCTTTCCCTCCGTCTACGATGCGTTGCCGCTCTACCAAGCTCAACTCATAAGCGGAACCTCAACCGGCTTTGTCGAAGGGGAGACCACGACGCGATGGGACGCGTCCGACTTACTCACGAATCTGACCGAGACCGAGCAGTCGCAAGCTCGAGACATCCTCCACATCCTGTTTCCGAAACTGAGGCATCACGGTGGAGCCATGGTCGTACGACCACGCATCGCCGCATCCGCCTACTTCGGTCGGTACTTCGCGATGGGGATTCTCGAGGACTTCGACATCGCGGACGCGGACGTGTCGGCCGCGGTGAGTGCGGCAGTCGTCGGCTCTCCGGAGCGGCTTTCCGAGCTGCTACGCGCTGAAGACTCAGCACTCGGGCAGCTGGCTTTCGACAAAGCGACGCACTGCTTCGACAGGATCTGGTCTCGAGCACCCGAGGATGCCCGTGACGACGTCGCCCTCCGCCTACTCACAACCCTGCTGCCGATAGTAAGCGGCCTCGAAGGCGGAGTGTTCTTCAGCTTCTCGGACGTCGTAACCACCTGGATCGGCCAACGTCTCCTGTCTCTCTTTCCGCCTACGTATGACTCAGCAAAGCTCACGGCTGCTCTGGGTACCGCCCATGATCTGGGCATTCGAATGACCGTGCTGCGGTACGCAAACCGCGGCGATACCGCATCGCGACCGTGGCTCCGAGACGTCTACGCGGACATGCTGCCCTCGGTGCGCGACGAGTTCATCAGGCATCTTCGTCAGCGCGACACCGCACATGACACATGTGGCCATCTCACCGAGTTCTTCAAAGAAGCTCACTACCTAGAGGTCGACCTTGACAGTGTAAGAACGGCAATCGCCGATGGCCTCGCAACCGACCAGTTCGCGCTGGGAGACCTCGCCGCGCGGTTCGTGTACATAATCCTGGGTGACCGCATGCAGGTCGATCAGGAGGGGTTCAACAGACTCGCACCCCACGTACATGACCCGTGGTACGAGGCATCTCCGGCTCGCGTCGATGAGTCGACTGGTACTTGGCGGAACCGGCGCGATTATGCCGCGGGCCGCCTCACTTGTCCGCCACTGTGCGAAGTGTGCCGAGAAGGACCCCGCGGGTTGTCCGAATAGGGCACCCACCCGCCCGCTATATTCGGCCACTCTCGACCGCAGCGGGGTTCGGGTCACGCGATGTCGCTTCGCGTTGCCGATTCGTCGCTGTCACCTCGATGATTCCCAGCCGTAGTTTCACCTCACCGTTCGCCCTCGAGATCCTGACGGCCACCGCCCGGCAGATGGGCATCCCGCCCACCGACCTCGATCACGTGGTGTGGCAGTTTCAACGAAGCCGCAAGTAGGGATGATCCGCAGTAGCCCGAACTAGCGAGTGGCGCAGAACTCGTCGAGGTGCTGACGGACACTCTCGAGATCCCGTGTCCGGTCGCGGACGATCCGCCGCGACTTCACGGCGAACACGGACTTCTCGATCACCACCAGTCGCAGCCCCATGCTCAGGGATCAGCGTGCGTTTGCGTTCGTCGTAGAGTCGGCGCTGCTCGCGGCGGACCTTGGATACGGTGTGCCGGCGGTCGAAGAACGGCGACGGCTGCGAGTGCTGTTCCTCCTGGAACTCGACGGCGAGGTTCCGTTCACGCCAGAACCCGTCGACCGGGAGCATTGCTCCACGGGGGTAGTCGAGGCGAGGGGTCGCCGCGCAGCCAATCGAACCGTGCCTGACGGATTTCAGGAACCCCGAGGATCTCGTCGCACAGGTCGAGAACGTAGAGCTCGTCAGAGGCTCTGCGATCAACCATGATGCGAATTCTGCACTGAAGCGGACTAACACAAGGCGGCTTGTCGGATCAGAATAGGCCGAGCTGGTCGGCGGGCGTAAACGGTACGGGTTGGAACAGCCGATGTGCGTGGTCCGGGTCGCCGCCGTCGCGTAGGTACGTGCGCAGCATGATCGAGCGCGCGGCGCGGTCGATGGCGGTGGTTGGTCGTGATCCGCGGTGGCGTCCGAGGCCGACGGCGTAGGTGAGGTTGTTGGTCTGGGTGCCGATGCGCACGTGTGCGGAATCGACGCGCACGCACAGCGGTTCGTTGCAGTAGTGCTCGCCGATGTCGGCGGCGTCGGCGCCGAGGTCGGGATGCACTAGCAGCAGTGCGAAACGGTGCGCGCTGATCGCTCGTTGGTGGTTGTTGCGGCGGAAGGTGAATCGGCCGTACCCGTCGGGGGAGCTGATCGCGCCGATCCAGTACCAGCAACCACGGGGTGTGAGTACGACGTGCTGCCAGAAGTGTTGCTCGGCGCGAGCATCGGGCATCAGCGTCGGGTCGGTGACCACTCCCGGCGACGGTGTCGCGGTGCCGACCGCCAGGTGGGTGGCCGGCACCGCGAACAGGCCGAGTTGATCGTGGTCAGGGTCGACACTCATGGCCGAACCCTAGAGCCCTAGGCCGACATCACCGCGGGATCAGAGGGCTCGGTGCGGGTCTCATCGGTAGCCGCATCCGGCGCGACAGGATTCGGTGTCTGCTCCTGGCTCGAGGTGGCCTTCTTCGTCGCGACGGACAGGCCCGCCTCGCGCAGCAGCGTCTTGGCTTTCGCGGCACTGATCTCCACGAGATCGGCCGCGCCACTAACACTTCCTACTCGCTCGGCGATCGCGGCGAGCGCGGTGGCTTTCGCCTTCGCTGACCGCTCGGTGATCACTCGCAGTTCTGCTTCGGCAGCGGCAAGTTCGGAGTCGGCTTGCAGGAACTCGGCGATGTTGGCCTCGTTGGCTTCCATCACCCGCAACTCGGCTTGGAGTCTGCGTTCGAGTTTCGCGCGTTCCTCGGCTCGACGCGTCTCTAACGCCCCGAGGGTTCGTTTGCGCGCAGCAGCGCGCGCCTGACTGGCAGTGAGTTTTGAATTGTTCGACGGCATACCAGCCACGATAACGCCGGCCAACGCCCCCTCGCCACCGCCACACGCCCGCTCTCGGTGCACTTTTCACCCTCACTCCCCCCAGCTTCGCCACCGTTTCCGCGTTCTCGCTTCCACCCCTCAGCCTTCTCACCTGCACCAACACCCCCGCACAGCCTCCGCGCCACACCTCACCCCGTGACCCCGAACCTCTTCAACTCCCACACACCTCTTGCATTCTGGATTCGTCCGACGAAATTAATGTGCCAGAATGCAGCCATGGCCGGTGCCGGGGCGTGCGATCACTGCGGTGGCGTGCTGCCCGGAGACGGCGCACCACGGCGCGGTCGGCCGCGGCGGTGGTGCTCGGATGAGTGCCGCCGCGCAGCGTGGGTCCGCCGCCACGACCGGCCCGCGACGGCCGGGGTCACCGCTCAGGATGCGGTGGCCCAGGTGCTGGCCTCCCCCACCGCCACCGCGGAACTTCTCGGGACACTGGCCGAGCGGATCGAGGGCGGCGGCGAGGTCGCCAGTGGAGTCATTGCCGAGCTGGTCCGGGCGCACCGCGCGAGCGTCCATGCGGTGATCCGGACCAACGAGTTGCGCCCGTTCCGACGGTGATTCGGCCGTGACCGCAACCATCCACAAGCTCACCGCCGGCGACGGCTATGAGTACCTGACCAAATCCGTTGCGGCGATGGATGCCACCGACAAGGGGCGGGTGACGCTGGCCGACTACTACAGCGCCAAAGGCGATTCCCCGGGCCAGTGGATCGGGTCCGGGCTGGGCGGATTGAGCGATGTCGGGGCCGGGCTGGAAGTGTCCGAGCAGCTGGTCGACAAGCGCACCGTCGAGGCCGGGTCGATGGTGTCGGCGGCGCAGATGAAGGCCTTGTTTGGCGAGGGCCGCCACCCTAACGCCACCGCGATCGAACAGCACGCCGTGGCGTCCTCGGACTGCCGAACGGTCGAGGCGTTGGCGGCGACGAAACTGGGCAACGCCTACGCCGTCTACAACGAGTTCCCGGAGTTCCTACAGGAACTCGCGGTGGTGTTCCGCGACCACAACCTCGCCCGCGGCGAGCGGTGGGATGCGGTCATCGACGACGACACCCGGGCGGCGTTGCGCACCGAGTTGGGCCGCGAGCGATTCACGAAAACCTACCGGCGCCCGCCGCGGGATTCGCGCGAGCTCTCAGGGTTCATCGCGCAGGAAAGCCGCCGCCGTCAGTCGGCGGTGGCCGGCTACGACATGACGTTCAGTCCGGTGAAATCGGTGTCGGCGTTGTGGGCTGTCGCGCCGCTGCCGATGGCCGAGAAGATCGAGGCCGCCCACCGTCAGGCGGTCGCCGATGCACTGGCGTTCATCGAGCGCGAAGCGTGCCTGTCGCGGTTGGGAACCGACGGCATCGCCCAGGTCGACACCGACGGTCTGATCGCCGCGGCGTTCACCCACCGCGACTCCCGCGCCGGGGACCCGGACCTACACACCCACGTCGCCATCTCCAACAAGGTGCGGGTGCGTGACGCCGCCGGGATCACCCGGTGGATGGCCCTGGACGGCACCCCGTTGTTCAAGGCCACCGTGTCCGCGTCGGAGGTGTACAACTCGCGCATCGAGCTCTACCTCCAGCGCGATCTCGGGGTCTCGTTCAGCGAACGACAACAGACCGATGCACGGAAACGACCGGTCCGTGAAATCGACGGTGTGTCCACCGAACTGATGACGCAGTGGTCGTCGCGGCGCGCGGCGATCGAAGACCGCATCGGTGAACTGTCGAAGCAGTTCCTCGCCGATCACGGCCGCGAACCCACCACCGGTGAGGCCTTCGATCTGGCCCAGCAAGCCACCCTGGACACCCGCGAAGCCAAACACGAACCCCGTTCCTATGCCGAGCAACGCCAGGCGTGGCGGGCCGATGCGCGGCGCATCCTCGGCGGGGATCGGGCGATCAGCGACCTCGTGCACGAGGCCACCCATCCACGCCCCCGCACCCGTGAGTATCCGGAGTTCACCGACGAGCTGTGCACCGACCTCGCCGATGCGTGCATCGAGAACATCTCGGCCACCCGCGCCCGCTGGCAGCGTCCGCATCTGCGCGCCGAAGCCGAACGCCAACTGCGTGCCCGCGACTTCGCCGGCATCACCGACACCGACGAACTCGCCGCCGCCATCGAGCGCATCGTCGACACCGCCCTGGCCGCTGACACCAGCGTCGCGGTGTCGTCTGACGCCCTCGACGGCGACCTCAACGAACCCGACGTGTTGCGTCGCGCGAACGGCGAATCAGTGTTCGTGCGCCACGACGTCGCCCTACACACCAGCACCGAGATCCTCGCCGCCGAACACCGCATCGTGGCCGCCGCCAAACGCACCGACGGCCGCCGCCTCGACGAGACCACCGTCGACATCGCATTGCTCGAGCAAGCCGCCAACGGCCGCGAACTCAACGCCGGCCAAGCCGCCATGGTGCGCGAACTGGCCACCTCCGGACGCCGCGTGCAACTGGTGCTGGCGCCCGCCGGTACCGGTAAGACCACCGCCATGCGCACCCTCGCCCGGGCGTGGACCGACAGCGGCGGAACCCTCATCGGACTGGCCCCCACCGCCGCCGCGGCGGCGGTGCTGCGCGAAGAACTCGACACCACCACCGACACCGCCGCCAAGCTCGTCCAACTCGCCCAAGCCAGCCGCGACCGCGCCCTAGCCGCAACACCGCCCTCGCGCACAGAGGGCAACCCCGAACTCGCTGCGAAGGTGACCGCGGCCCAGGAGAAACTGGCCGATCCCGCCTATCACGCACCCAAGGAACCGGACTGGTTCACCAGCATCGGACCCGACACCCTCGTCGTCGTCGACGAGGCCGGGATGGCCTCGACCGCCGACCTCGATGCGGTGATCCAGTGCGTGGCCGCCCGCGGTGGCAGTGTGCGGCTAGTCGGCGACGACCAGCAACTCGCCTCCATCTCGGCCGGCGGTGTGCTGCGCGACGTCGCCCACGAAACCGGCGCTCTGACCCTGAGCCAGGTGGTCCGCTTCTCCGACGCCGCCGAGGGTTCGGCGTCGTTGGCGCTGCGCGACGGCGACCCCGCCGCCCTCGGCTTCTACGCCGACCACGCACGCATCCACGTCGAGTCCGACGCCGTGGCCGCCGATGACGCCTACCTGGCCTGGTTGGGCGACCGCGCCGCAGGCCGTGACACCGTCATGCTCGCCGCCACCCGCGACACCGTCAACGCCCTCAACGAACGGGCCCGCGCCGACCGTCTCGCCGGCATCGACCCCCACCTCCGCGGCCCCGAGCTGCGCCTGTCTGATGGCCTGGCCGCCAGCGTCGGCGACATCATCAGTACCCGCAGCAACCGCCGGGATCTGCGCCTGTCGGCCACCGACTGGGTCCGCAACGGCGACCGGTGGCGGGTCACCCACATCGGCGCCGACGGCACCCTGACCGCCCAGCACCTTGACCTCAACCGGCACGTGCAGCTACCCGCTGACTACGTCGCCGAGAACACCACCCTCGGTTACGCCTCCACCATCCACGCCGCCCAGGGCATGACCGCCGACACCTGCCACGTCATCGGCTCCGACGCCCTGGACCGCCAGCTGCTCTACGTCGCGATGACCCGCGGCCGCCACGGCAACCACATCTACCTGCCCACCACCGAAACCGACCCGCACAACGCCACCACCCCCAAAGCCCGCCACCCCCAAACCGGGCTGGAAACCCTGGCCGCGATCCTCGGCCGCGACGGCACCCAACAGTCGGCGACCACCGCCCAACGCGACGCCGTCGACCCGTTCCTACGTCTGTCCCGGGCCGCCGCAGCCTACGACCACGCCCTCGGTTCGGCTGCCGAACACACCCTCGGCGCCAAGGCGCTGCGCGACCTCGAACACGACGCCGACACCCTCTACAGCACCCACACCGGCACCCCCGCAGGCACGCTCACCGCGTGCGCAGCCTGGCCCACCCTGCGCACCCACCTCGCCACGCTGACGCTGGCCGGTGACGACCCGATCGCGCGGCTACAGGCCGCGATCACCCACCGCGAACTGGCCACCGCCGCCGACCCGGCCGCCGTGCTCGACTGGCGCCTGGACCCCACCCAGCAACACTCCGCAGGCGGCGGACCCCTGCCCTGGCTGCCGCGGGTCCCCGACGGGTTCGACGACCCCCAATGGACGCCCTACCTCACCCGCCGCGGCGCCCTCGTCACCGACCTCGCCGCCGCCGTCACCGAACGCGCCTACGCCTGGGACGCCACCACCGCCCCCGTGTGGGCGCGTCCACTGCTCCTCGCTGACGCCGACCGCGGCGGCGAGCTCGTCGCCGAACTCGCCGTGTTCCGCGCCGCCCGCGGCGTCGACGACACCGACCGGCGTCCCGCCGGACCGCGACCAGCTTCCATCGCCCTGGCGCGGCGCCATGCCGCGCTGACCGAGCGCGCCGACGCCCTGGTCACCACCACCGCCGAGGCCGCCCGCTACGCCGACCTCGCCCGCGACCTCGACCCCCACCTGCTCGCCGACCCGTACTGGCCCGAACTCGCCGACCACCTGTCGCTGGCCGCCCGCGCCGGCCTCGACGTCGATGCTCTGGCCCGCGACGCCCTCGCCGACAACCCGCTGCCCACCGAAATGCCCGCCGCCGCCCTGTGGTGGCGGCTGTCCGGTGAGTTGGCTCCCGCCGCGGCCGAAGCCACCAACACCGGCCTGCGCCCCGACTGGGCAGACGCTCTCGTCGGGATCGTCGGGGACCGGGCCGCCGAAGCGATCCTCACCGACCGCGCCTGGCCCGCACTCGTGGCCGCGGTCAGCGCCGCCGACCCCGCCCAGTGGACTCCCCACGAGCTGCTCGACCTCGCCGACACCCTGCTCCACAGCGGCACCGACGACGACCACACCGTCCGCCTCGATGAATACGCCCGCCTCCTCACCTGGCGAGTCGAACTGCTCGTCACCCACAGCAGCCACGCCACCGACACCACCCCACTACCGCTGGCACCGCCCACCCCCGAAGACGAAGCCGCCGCCGAAGCAGCCGCCGAAGCCGCCGGACTGGCCGACCCCTGGGCCGACACACTCACCGGCCAGCCCGGCAACGACCTCGACGAGAACGTCGGCGTTGACGAGGACTACCTCGCCGCGCTCACCGCCACCGAACCGCCGCCGGAAACTGGCGTCGACGTCCTCGACCCGGACGACCTCGACCGCTACGAGGACCTGGACTTCGACGAGTTCGCCGCTGACGTCGTTGCACCTGATCGCTTCGCCGCGCCGACCGACCTCGCCGAATGCATCGCGCTGCGTTACGAACTCACCGCCCAACTCGCCGAACTCGGCACCGACATGGCGCAGCTGCGCGAGGCGATTAACGCCGGCACCAGTGCCCACCAGCAGGCCATGGCCCCGCATGTCTTGGCGTTGCGCGCTGCTGCCGACCACCAGTTCGCCGCGGCCGCCGACACCGCAGGGCATCACCACGACCTGATGATGGCCGAACAACTCATCGAAGACCTCACCAACCAGGCAGCCGCCCTGCGCCGCATCGCCGCCCAGCTCCGCGCCGCCGACACCACCGACCTCGACCCCCTCAGCGACGAGGAAGCACCCGGCCTCGCCGCGCTACGCGCCGAGGCCGATGCCACCGCCCTGGACTGGCGCATCACCGCCGCGACCGCCGACCGCGACGCCCTCGCCGCCGTCTACGACGACGCGAACGCCCGCCTCGAGACGGCGATCGCCGAATCCGGCGGTGTCCGCGTCACCGACACCGACGTCGAACTCATGCGCCTGCAAGCCAGCGAACTCGACGAACTCAACCTCGCCGACCTGCGCGCCCGCCGCGCCGACCTCACCACCCGCATCTACCGAATCGACAACCGCCTCAACCACGTCCACGCCCTCACCCACACCGCCCACCACCACCGCGACACCTACCTCATGCCCACCACGGCCACCGCGCCCGTCGCTACCCCCGACGCGGTCACGCCGTCGGCGACGCAGCCCGCACCTGAGGCCACCGCCACCGTGGTCGCCGAACCGGCGGCCGACGCCGAGTTGCGTGACTGGCTCCACGAGGACCCGCTCCGCGTCATGAGCGACGACCAGCTCACCGCGCACCTACGTACCCTCACCCGCCGCCACACCCTCGCCGTCGACGACCTGAAAACCAGCCGACCAGCGCCCGAGCGGACGCCGCGGGTGCGCGCCGACCGCGCCGAACTCGCCGAGACCGTCGACCGCATCGCCACCGCCCGCACCGCCGGACGCGCTCTCGCTGACGCCGCTGCCCGTGTCGCTGAGGCGCGCGCCGAACTGGCGGCACTGCCGCCCGCGGGACGCGGACGCAAGGCGCGCGCCGAGTACGACCAACACCACCAGCGGCTCGCCGAGGCGGTCGCCGCGGCCGAGCGTCAGCACCAGTACCTCGCCGCCGCCCACGAACAGACCCGTCACGACGTCGGCGCCCCCGAACACCAATGGGACGACCTGACCGCCCGCGCCGCCGACACCGCCACGCTTGCAAGCGAACTGGCTGCCGCCGAGCAGGCCGACAACCGCGCCCGCGAACTCCGACAGAAAGCCCTCGACGACCGCGACACCACCGCGGTAGCGATCGAACACGCCCGAGCCGAAAGCGGCCGCCGCCGAGCACTACCCGCCGCCCGACGCGACGCCGAAGTCGCCATCCGGGGTGCCCTCAACCCGCCAGACCCCGAAGGAACCCCCACAGCAGCACCCCACTCGCCCGTGCCCCACGCTCCCGACCTGCCCCCAGCCCGGGATAGGGGCTACGACTCTGGTCTGGGCGACTAACCCTCGCTCACTCACCTGGACCCATCGTGGAACGTCAAGAACGTGCGAGTTTGCTAGCGTAACGGCGGTTCGCGATGAGACGGCATGGTTGATGAGGGGATCACTGTCTATGGGCCTGAGACGAGTCAGAACCGGACGGAGCTACTTCGCCGCATTGGGTGTCAGCGTGGTCTTGGCCGTCACGGTCGCGGGATGCGGCGACCAGCCGGCAGAGGTTGCGATTCCCACCCAATCCACAGCAACGCAAGCGACTTCGTCGCCTGAGTCGTCCTCGCCAACGTCGGTGACCGACGGGTCGGTGGCGCCCTCGTCGGCTGTCGACGCCACTGTTCGAGGTCCCGGGACTGTGTGCGAATCGACCGAGGCTCGGCGCATCGTGATCAACCGCGGCCACGCCGACTGCGCACAAGCGGTCCGCATCATCAGCGCGATCCCGGGAGTGGGAGAAGCCGCGCCGCCGGACATCGAAGGCTGGTCCTGCGGACGCGACGGTGGTTACGGGCACCTGGCCATGTCCGGCTACATGTACCGCTGTGACCGCGGCGGTGATCAGGTCCTGTCGCAGGACGATTCGGTGCCGGTGGCGGCCAACTGGGTCGACAACAACGACTACTACCGGACCAGTGACCAAGTCGACGGACAGAGTGGCTTTTACTTCCAGAGCCCTACTGGCTACTTCGCCTGCGCGATCATCGGCACGCCTGGTGCGGCCTCGGCCGGATGCCACGGCCAGCTCCCCTCTGCGGCCCCGACCATCAACCAACATCCAGACTTTCAGACAGCCAACACCATCGACTCTCTCAACGGCGAGCACGGGCAGCTTCGGCAACGCGGTGACCCGCAGTACCAGTTCATCAGCGACGTAAAGTCTCGCGTTCTCCCCTACAACCAGCCGATCTTCGTCTCCGGCTACACCTGCACCGTCGACAGAGACGCCGGCACCACCTGCCGTAACTTCGACACTGGCCACGGCTTCACAGTGAACCGATCGACGTACAAGCTGTTCTAAACGTTCCCCCCGAGCGAAGGAATGCCGCCGCGCACCGCGACGGAAAGAAATACCGAACACCTGAGCGACTGCATTAGACTGTGAGGCATGACGCCCACGGTCCGCCTCAGCACCCCCATGACGGGGGTCGTTGCGCGGAACGCTGAGGTCGTCCGCCGGATGATGCCGCGACTACCCGACTTCGGCATCGCCACACCGCGGCCGTTCGCGTCCCTCATTCGTACTGCTCCGACCGTGTCACTGGTCGATTTCCCGGACCTCTCGCCCGTCATGAGATCGGTGGCGCCGTCGATTCCCACACCGCACCAGATGATCGCTGCGTCGATGGGCCGCGGGTTTGGCCCTGTACGGAACCCGCGGACATCGACTGATCCTCGAAAGCGCTTCTGGACCTCGGTCATCGACCAACGCCGCGCCGCCGGCGACGCGCTGAGCGCATTCCTCTCCTTCGACCTGCTGGCCTTCTTCAATCTGCACGTCGTCCCGGACGCTGTGTCCGCTGGGATCGCCGCCGTCCAGGCGACGATCCTGCACTACGCCCAACTCCTAACTATCGAAATCGCGCTGGCGATCAAGGCTCTGCTGCAGCAACGATCAGCACGCCAACGACCACCAGGCCATCAGGTACCCACCCAGCCACGAGTGGTCCGCGGACCCACCTCCCGCAAGGTTCTCCACATCCCTTACCTTGCGGGACCTCGCATCGCGCACACGGCCGCCTAACCCCGGTTTCTCGTCAACAGCGTTGCGCTGTCCCCTTACCCAAGGAGACAGACCTCGTGTCATCCCTGAACTTTTCAACCCTGCCCCCCGCCCTGCTCGCCGCCGCCATCGGGATCGCTGGTGCGGTACTGCTGTCGACTACCTGCACCGCACTGTGGAGCCCTGACCCTGTCCAGCGCGAGCACGCCCGACTCGTGCTGGCCGATCTGCTCCACACCGTTCGAGTCGTCCTCGGCCGAGGCGACAGGGAGCCGCGGTCATGACCACAACCATCACCCGCCGCCCGGTCGGGCGGCCACCGCTGTGCTCGGCCGCGATCGCCCGCACCATCGCCGACTGGCACACCGCCGGGGACAGTGACCGCGTTATCGCCGACCGACTCAACCAGGCCGGGGTCCCGACACCGGCCGGCGGGACGCACTGGACCCGCGTACACGTCTGGCGGCTACGCCACACCGCCCACCTGCGCGCTGAAGGGTCACAGGTAGCCTCAGTTGCGGCGGCGCCGCACCCGGCGCGGCAGCCAACGTCTCCGCGCCGGTAGCGCCACCGCGGTCTGGGCGGGCCCGGTCTGGGCAGGCACCGACCAGATGGTCTCGGTGTCCCAGTGCGCGGGGAAACCCAGTTCGTCCGCCCGCCGCCCTGGTGGCAATTCGCTGAGCACCAGATGCCGGAGTCGTTGCGGCCAATCGTCGTTCGGGTTGATCCGCCGGACCAGGACCGCGATCACCGCCAGCGATGCATAGGGCCGCGAAAGCGGTCGGCCAGCAGTGATATGGGCGAGTTCAGGAACCGACGACAGCAGCCTTGGGCTCATTTGCTGGGTGACGTTGGCATTCCAGAATCGGGCATGGTGGGCACATACGTTGCGCACGTAGTTGAGGTTTTTCAGCCAGTCCTTCAGTGCGCCACTGTTTCCTACTCCGGCTCTGTCGAACAGGCCCAGCTGGGCGGCGATCGCGTCTCTGTCCTTCTGCAGCATCCCGCCGTAGAGCATCGACAGACCCCCGAAGTCGAGTAACTCGGTGATCACCCACACCGGTAGCGGCAGGCCGTACTTCTTCTTGAAGTGGGTCACGAAGTCGGCCTTGGAACGGGTGGTTTCGCGGGTTCGGTTCTCCAACCATTTGCGATGCTCGCTGTCGAGCCAGTTACTCACACCAGGTGGCGGGACCACGGCGCCACCGGCAAACTCAGCATCCAGGACAGACGGATCGGCGTGAGCGAATGCGCCGTGTCTGCCGAGGGTGTGGCCGACGTGAAAGCGGATGCTGACTTCGATCTTCTCGATGGCATCGAGGGTGAGCAAGCGGAGCTTTCGGTCGAACTGGTAGATGTCGATGACATTGGCCAGCGTTGCTCCGGTGACGAACTGATCGGTCACGACCGCCGGCTGGCCTGGTTTTTTGATGCTCTCACGCAACGGGTACCAGTAGCCACTGAGCCGGTAGTAGCCGACCCGACGTAGGTGTTCGCGAGCTTCTGCCCGATCTCCGAGAGTCAGTCCGCGGCTAGCGAGCAGGTCGAGTTGCTCGTCGACAGACTTGAACGGCTTCGAGTAGGGCGTGGAGGGCGTGACTGCCATACATATAGAGAACCAGCCTCCCCCCTCGCGAAGCGAGACGGAAGGCTGGCCGTGATGTCTAGCAGTCTACGGCTACACCCGGACAAGGCGCAATATGCCTGTTGAGTCGTCGCCGCGCTGCGATACGGGAGGCCCAGGACGTTATTCGCCGATCTTCACTGCGGCAACGCCACCGGGGGCTGTGCAGGTGCTGTAGGAGTCTGCGTGCGAACGCCCAGCAACGTACGACCACTGACACTCCCAGCCGTCGACGGTGAGGAACAGGCCCTGGCCCTGGGCTTGGTCGATCGAGGCGAAGTACTTCTGGCTCACTGTCATTGCGGTGGCGCAGTCGACCGGTCCGTTGAGCACAATGACGGGTTGTTCACCGGCCGCCCCGGGCACATACCCGCAGATGAGGCCCGCTGGTGCCGCGGTGGGCGCGCTGGGAGGTCGTGTTGTTTCAGTGATCGGCGGGCTCGACACGACAGGGGGTTGTGTCGTCGCTGGTATCTGCGTCGTCCAATCCACCGAATCTGATCGTTCGTAGTCCACGAACGGATCGGCGGTGTCGGCGCCGTTCTCGGTGCTTTGCCCGCAGGAGGTGAGCCCGAGCGTCACCACCCCCGCCGCAAGCAGGGTGACTGCGACCCTCGCCGCCCGCTGTCGTGAAGTCGCCATGCGCGCGAGTGTATCGCCGCGTGTGGCCGCGGACTGACGGCTTCTCCACGAGCGGTTCAGGGCGGGTCGCGATCTGGCTGCTGGCACTGTGCGGGTTGCTCAGGACGGTGTAGGTGGTTGGTATTGCCGGAGCATCGCGGCTTCGAGTGTCCCTGTGTCGGGGTCGATCACAAGACTCCAGTGCCCGCCACGGATCTGCACATGGCCGTGCTGACACAGGCCGTCACGGGCGGTCGCAGCCAGGTAGTCGTCGACTCCGACACGGAGCTCGGTGGAGGGCGGCTCGCCCAGCGCCGCCGCAGAGTCGTGAACCTTCGTCCGGGCGGTCTCGTAGACGACCATGGACGGATAGTCGACGTGGGGCAGCTCCTCGGCGAAGCGGGCCAGCGCCGGGGTCGACCGATTGGTAGCGCTGAGCGCGATGAGTTCGTCGCGCTGCAGAATCGCCACATGCGGCCGCGGCGGCGGGAAGCCGCGAAAGACCCCGTCGTCGTCGACGGCGTCGGCGAAGTCACGAAAGCCCATATTCGAGATTGACAGGTTGTTTTCGACCGACTGCACCTGGTCGGGGATGACGCGGAAGGTCCGGCCGGGTTCGTGGCCGAAATCAGGACGGCCGCAATCGACCACCAGGATCGGCATCTCCGGATGGGTCATTGAGATCGAGTCAGCGATAAACGCGTAGTAGGGCGGATCGTCACCGATCCGCTCGACAAGGGCCTCGACGGTCAGACCGTCGTTGTCTCGGTGGTCGATACACGTCAGCCTCGCCTCGAAGGTGGAATCGTCATCCATGCCGCTGTCCACAGGGGCCATCGCCGCCAGCGCGAGCTCGCGCCAGCGGTCGTCGTCGCTGAAATCGGTGCGCACCAGCAGCGACACACCGTTGGGGCTGTGCAGGTAGTCGTCGAGGTTGCGGCCGATCCCTAACGCGGAGATGATCGCAGCCTCGTCGTCGGCTTCCTGGCGGGCCGTGGCGGCGTCCCGGATGTCATCGACGTTGCCGGGCGGGTCAGGTAACACCACCTCGGCAAGGACTCGGTCGGCGTCTTCTGCGGAAATTGCGTTATAGGTGCGTAATTCGACTGTCCACGGCCCGATCGTGGTGCGTGCTCGGGGCGAGAATAGTTCCATCGAGAATCCCACTTCGGGCTCACCGAGTTCGGTCAGCCAGCGACGGATACCGAATTGGGGCGAATCCGCCGTCACGGTGACATCTAGTGCACCAGACAGGGGGTCACCTTCTGTTGGTGACGCGGTGACCTGCATCGGCACCCACCCGATGCGGGTCGGCGGCATATCCATCAGTTCCTGCATCTTCTGCTGGTGTTCGAGCTGTTCCCGTGACTCGAGGTACTCCTCGAACTCGACTGTTGGTCCGTCCCAGGTGAACAGGGCGGGGTCGAAGTCCTCGTCGAGCACCGGCGATTCCATCTGCATCCACTGCTCGCCTTGCCTCCATGAGAGCGCGATCCCCAACTCGGCGTCGATCACCACCGTGATGGTGGGACCGCCGTAGGAATCGTCGAACTCCACCTGCCAACCCCGCCGGCCCCGAACCTCGGCCTCGATTAATTGCTTCGGCTCACCGAACCGCGGTGGCCGTCCCGTCAGCTCCATTGGGGTCCAACTGCGGTACGCGGTGAACAACACCGTCGGAGACACGCCCGTCACTGCGACAAGGCGGTTCGGGTGCTTCGCGGTGTGCACGGCGACGCCGTCCTCACCGAACACGTACTCATCGGTGGCGCTCTCGATATAGGAGGGTGACCCGTCAGCGTTCTCCATCCGCCACGACGTGGGCGGAGCGAACCACACCGAGCTTGCTGTCCCGTCACTGGAATACACGGTGCCACGGGCCGTTCGGCCCATCGTGCCGAAGGACAAACCCCGAATCTGCGACCACGACGTCATACCCACCAACCTAACCGGCGTACCTCGCCCTGCTCGCGACTTCAGGCTCTATGAAGTGGTCGGTGGCTGATCGCCGTCGTCAGTGCGGTCGGCGGCGCGTTGTTGTTCGCGGGCGGTCTGACGTTGTTTCTCGGCGCGATCTCGCAACTGCTGCAGGAACTCCCGGTCTGCCTCAGGGTCTTGCGGAACGTAGCGGCCGGGGTGGTCGTACTCTGGGAACTCGTTGGCCGCACCAGCACCCGCATGCCGCCGCCGGCGCGGTCGTTCATCGCCCACAGGACGTCCGACCGCGAGCCACACCAGCGCACCAATCAACGGCAGCATCACAACCAGGATTACCCAGGCGAATTTGGGCAGCCTCGCGCACGGCAGCGTCGTCGGTGTTGATGATGTCGATCAGTGCGATCACCAGGATCACCAGGTAAATCAACCCGAGATACGGCACGTCTGCTCCCTCTTTTTCACGTCGGTCACCACACCTGCTGCACCCACAGTGGATGCCCGTTCAGACTCTTGGTTCGGTCAACATAGACCGCGATCACAACCCGCCCGCCTGGGTGGGCGGCGGCCTCGGAGATGACCTGGTGACCGGTCACATCATTCCAACTGGCGGCCTTGTCCGGACGGTAGTACGCCCTGGCGCGATAGCGGGAGTCGGTTTCGAGGATGACGCCCCAGTAGTCGTTGCCCAGTAGGGCGTTGATGACCCGGCCGGCGCCGAGATGGGCGGCGGCCACGGTGTCGGCGTGGTTGAGTTCGATCACCACCACCCCCGGCTGCGACGTCTCGACGATTCGCGCCGCCTGTGCCGGTGGACTGGCCAGCGCCACCCCGCCCGCCGCTACCGCGAGACTGAGCGCCGCGCCCGCCAACGCGGTGCGCATCCCCGACCTCGTCACCATCGCGTGTTCCCTTTCATAACCACGACCTTTGTTATCGCGAATAGTAGGCTCTGCCGCTCTGCTTGGTGTTGGTGGGAGCGTTTCATCACGGCGATGCTGTGCCGGAGGACTGGCCAGCACCACCGCCCGCCCGACAGTGCCGGTCCGCCCGATCGCGCCGAACGACAAAGGGTCGCACAGGCAATTCCTGCGCGCCCTTTGTGTGGTCAGCGGACCTTACGTAGATAGACGTCGCCGGTGGGGACGCCGCCGGCGAACAAGACACCTTTGTAGCCGTGTGGTGTCTTTCGTAGTTCGATGCGGGAGTACCAGTGCGCGACTGGGTCACCGGCGATCGAGACGATGCCGCCGTTGCGGGTCTGGGTGATGTGGCTGTTGGTGGCATTCCACGGCCCGACGCCGTAGATGTCTTGGAAGAGACGGTTGCCGATCACTCGGGCGTTGGATTCCGGGTAGGGGATGACGCCGTACATGACCAGCTGGTACTTGTATCGGCCGTCGTCGATCTTCGCTTGCGCTTGCCCACTTCCGAGGCCGAGACCAGTGGCGAGGCCTGCGGTGATGAGAAGTCCGGCGACGATGGTCTTGACGGCGGTGGAGAGTCGAGCTGTTGGCAAAGGCATGAAGTCACGTCCTGTTCGGTATTGGTTGCTGGTGATGGGTGCGCGGGTTTGGCGGTTCGCTTCTATCACGAACCCGGGACAGGCGTGGCCGGGCGACGCTGGTCGCGCGTGGCGAGCCACGCCTGTCCGGTGGGTCACCCCCGCGGGGTGGGCTTGTGCTCCTGGGGGCCAGGTGATCTTGACGTGGCGGGTTCTTGTGAGCGGTTGCCCCTTGTCGAGTCAGGTCCGAGGCGGCCTGCTCGGCGGCCGGGCCGAGAACCGCATCCGGGGTGCGACAGCGAGCTCGCACCCGCCATCGCCTCCGTCGGAGCGCGGTGAACGTCACTGCTGTACTCACAGGTCCAGGTCCGGGTCGCGTTGGGGCTGTGGCCCGTTATCGAGTGGGTCGGGTGGCGGGGGCTGCGATCCGGGGTTCTCTGTGCGTTCTGCTTCTGGTGGGGGTCGGGTGTCGGCGAGTAGTGTTCCGATCCCCGGTTCTGCTGTCGTGGTGTCTTTCTCGGCTTGGTACAGCTCTGCTTGGTGTTGGTGACTGCGTTTCATCGCGGCGACGTAGTCATCGGCATGGTCGAGTCCGGCTTCTTCGACCATGACCGGTGTCGGGTTGAGTTCCAGACTCCAGCCGGGTTGGCGACCGGCGTTGCGCATCCGTTCTTCGGCGGCTTGGCGGGCGGCGACGGCTTCTTCGGATTGTTGGGCCTGTTCGATCTCCATGCGTAGTTGCCGTAGCCGGACCTGTTTGGTCTGCAACTCATCGGCCCGGGTGAACGGTGCGTCGATGCGTGGGGCGTTGACCTCGACTTCTCGTCGGTAGCTGGCGATGCCAGCTTCCATTTGGGCGCGGGTGTCGTCGAGCCCGGCGTACAGGTTCTCCAGGCGGGTGGCGAGCCCGGACGCGGTCGCGGTGCGCCGCTCGGCGGTGGTGAACACCTGGGATGCGTCGAGAGTGAACCCCGGCCGCCCAGGGCAATCGAGCCACACGTGGATCTTGTCCTGGGCGAACTCGCGTGAGGCGTGCGCCTGGAGTCCCGACGGTATCGACGCGATCGGCATGGACTGCTTCATGCCGGCACCTTTGAGCTCGTGATAGACCGCGGTGACCCGCGACAACAGCGCCTCGGACCGCTCCGGGCGCTGAGCCCGGGACCTGTCCCCGGTGACCACGAACTGCTTACCGGCATCGATCCACTCCTGATGCCCGACCAGCAGAGCGTCGAGTTTGTCGATGCTGGCTTCCAAGCGTGGGATGGCGTGGTCGGCGGAGGACACGACCCGGCGGGCGTGTGAGCGGGAGTCGGCGTGCGCGCTGGCCAGTGCGGACAGGCTCTTCACCTCGTCTTCCAGGGTGGCCATTTCGAGGAACCGCTCGTCGCCGGTCGCGGCGGCTTTGGTCGCCGCAGCGGCCTCAGACAGTGAGTCATCGGCGATGTCGTCGACCTCGACGACGTCGTCGAGCTGCCCGCGTTTGGCCTGCTCGATGAACGCAGCCTTGGATTCGACTTTCGACCACATGACGGTGTCGGTGGTGCCGGCGGTGACGTAGTTCAGAATCTCGATCCGAGGATTCTGATTGCCCTGCCGGATGATCCGCCCTTCGCGCTGCTCGAGATCGGCGGGCCGCCACGGCACGTCCATGTGGTGCAGACCGATCAGGCGCCCCTGGACGTTCATGCCGGTACCCATCTTCGAGGTCGACCCGACCAGCACCGCGATCCGACCGGCTCGGCAGTCGGCCTGCAACGCCAGTTTCTGCGACGGCGATTTCGCGTCATGGATGAACGCGATCTTCTCCGCGGGCACGTTGTACTGCTCGACGAGAAGGTTTTTGAGGTTGGAGTACACCGACGGCCCGTCGGGTCGCGGGGTGCCGCGGTCGCAGAACACCAGCTGCAACGCCCCGCGGATCGGGGACCGCTCCCCTTCCTCGGTGAGGTACTCGTTGTCGGCGGTGGCGTGGTAGATGCGAGCGACCTGTTCGGCGACTGCATCGGCGCGGGTGTTTCCCGGATCCGGTTCGAGGTTGGCCAGCACCGGGTCCAAAGCGACGTTGCGGCCGTCGTTGAGGATCTTGAGCACGTTGTCGATGTCGGCGCGTCGCGGGTCGAGATGGTCGGCCCGATAGTCCAGATCGGCAATGAAGTCCTGTCGCTCCTGACCGGGTGTGCTGGTGACGATTTGCCGCCCGTCATGGGTCGGTAGATTGGCCGGGACCTGTTCACGGACAACGACATCGGTGTACTGGGCGGCCATGGCGAACATTTCCTTGGGGTTGGCGAACGCCGACACCTTGGAGACCACCCGCAGTTTGGTGCCGGTGGCGTTGGGGATCGTTTCCGAGCGGGTCGCGGTGAACGACGCCGCCCAGTCGGTGATCGAGCGGACCCCGGCCGCTTCGAGCACATCGGGGCGTAGGTATTGCTGCATCACCCACGACTCGGCGAGCGAGTTGGCGATCGGGGTGCCGGTGGCGAAAGTGGCGACCCGCTCTGCGCCTGGGGTGATGACCCGCCCGGCCGCGGCCGCCTGGTGCTGGCGACGTTCGCGCAGGTAGTCCAGCTTCAACGACAGGTCCTCGGCCTTGTTCGACCCGGTCAGCGACAACGAGTCGATCGCGCACTGGCGGCCCTTGTTCTTGTACTCGTGGGCCTCGTCGACGAACAGATAGTCCGCGCCGGTGTCTTCGAACAACACCCCATGGTCCTTGGTGGCCTGCTCGGTCGCGGTGGCGAGGCGGTCCTCGAGCTCCTTCTTCGCGCGTTCGATCTTCTTGACCGTTGCCTGGGTCATCTCGCCTGCGTCCGCGGACAGCGCGGCGTCGAGGTCGGCGACCTGACCGGCGATGTAGTCAGCGCGTCGCTGCGGGTGGACCCGGATCGCTGCGAACACCGACGCCGGGATGATGACCATGTCCCAGTCGCTGGTCGCGGTCTGCGCGGCGAACACGCGGCGGTCCTCAGGCGACATCCCTTTGCGCCCCACGAGCACGTTGGCCGCGGGATACCACATCTTCACTTCCCGGCCGAACTGCTCGATGAGGTGGGTGGGCACCACGATCCACGGCTGATTGACCAAGCCGCGGCGTTTAAGCTCCATCGCCGACATGAACATCGTGCCGGTCTTGCCGGCACCGACCACGTGATCGAGCAGCACCGTCGGCTCGGCGAGAATCCGCGCCACCGCATCGCGTTGGTAGGGGTGCGGCTCGAACACCGGGGACAGACCGGGCAGCGCCAGCCGTGACCCGTCGTGCTCGGGCCGGACCCAGGTGTTGAAGCGGCGATTCCATTTGGCGACCAGGCGGTCGCGGCGCTCATCATCCGACCACAGCCACGACCGGAACTCGGTGGTGATCTTCTCAGCCTGGACCTGGGCGAGGATGGTGGCCTGGGCATCCACCTCCGGCGCCCCCTCCTCCTGCGCTGCCTTGGAGTTTTTGACCACGATCGACCGCTGGTTGAGCAGCATCTCGGTGAGGGCGACCGCATCGAGCGCCTTGTTCTTTCTATCGGCATTGTCGGCGCCGTACTCAGTGCGCATCAGCGCGCTATTGCGTTCAAACGGTGGGACTTCGACCAACCACGTACCCGCCGCGCGCGACACCTGCACGCTGTCGGCGCCGAACGTCTCGCGCACGAACGCCTCGTAGTCGCGTGGCTCGATCCAGGTCGGTCCGAGTTTGACCGACCCGATCTGGGAGGGCTGCTTATCGGCCGGAATCACCTGTGCCAGTGCTTGTGTTAGCTCCGCCCAGTCCCGTTTTCCGGGATCGGTGCGGGCGGCTTCGGCGGCGCGGGCGTGTTTGGCGCGCACGTTGCCCGATAGCGCGGTCGCCGCGGGGACCAGGTCCTCGGGCATGTCCGGGTCGGCGTAGACCAGGCCGCGGATCGACTCGCGCGCTTGGGTGGTGGGTTGGTCGAGGAGTTCGGCGACACGGTCGAGATCGACCCGGCCGCGTTCACCGAGGCTGATCGCGACGGCTTCGGCCGGGGTATCCGCGCGTGACACCGGTACCGGCGCGACGACGACATCGCGGGAGAACACCGCGGTCTTGCTGACGGTGCCGGTCTCGTCGTCGTAGCGTTCCAACGCCAGCACGCCGGCCATTCCAGGATCGGCACGGACCGCCTCGAGATGGGTTTGGCGTCGCGAGGGTGCGCTGACCTGCCACGCCTTCTCCTCGAGGTCGGCCGCCACATCCTCAGGCAGCGGGCCGGGATAGGCGGCGCCGTCGGCGTCACGGTGGGCGTTACGCCACTTGGCTTCGAGTTCGGTGAACTTCTTGGAGGCCTGCTCGGCGGTGCGTTCCTTGCCGCCCACCAGCTTCGCCCGGTTCACCGGGCCGTAGGTGTTCAGGTAGGCGTCGTAGACCTCGTTGAGGTCCGCGCGCAGCGCATCCCGCTCGGCGCGGCTGCTCTGGGTGCGCTGAGCGGCGATCGTGGCCGCGAACAGGTCCCGCAGCCGCAGCAGATGCCGGGTCTCGGTGGCGCGGGTGGCGGGCACCTTCATCGGCTCATCGCCGCCGATCCCACGCCGCGAGAACACCCCGGTGGTCTCGTCGTAGCTGACGTGCCCGATCGGTATGTCTTCGCCATAGAGGGCGTCGGTGTCGAGGGCGCCGGCGGTGAACTCCATTCCGGCCGTGGCGGTGTCGTCGGCGAGGAACAGCCCGTCGCCGCGTTGCAGCGCGGCGTCGACGATGCCGGTCAGCCGGTCGCCGAGGTCGGCGGCGACATCGCCGCCGGGTTCGGCGGCCACGACGAGCATTCCGTCGCGGTAGAGGCCGCGATCGACACGCATCGTGCCCAGCACATGCTCCGGGTGGGTGGTGAAGTAGCGGTTCACGCCGATCTCGGTGGTCTCGCCGGTCCGGTCCGGGAGGTCGACGAGGTCGGAATGCAGCCACTCGGCGTCCGCAGGCGCGGCGGCGTCGGGTTCGCGGCGGCGGAACACCAGGACGTCGGTGACGACCTGGGTACCGGCGACCCGTTCGAACGCCGTCGACGGCAACCGCACCGCGCCGACGAGGTCGGCGACGGCGTGCATGTCTCGGCGGGCTTTGTCCGAGGCCGCGTCCAGCGTGCCGGCGGTCGTGATCGCCATGACGTATCCGCCGGGGGCGGTGAGGTTGAGCGACTTGAGCAGGAAGTGGTTGTGGATGCGGTGGCGGGCCGGATTGTGGATCGGGTCGTGCACCGTGAACCCGCCGAAGGGCACATTGCCGATCACCGCGGCGAACGAGCCCTCGGGCACCCGGGTGGTCTCGAAGCCCTCCAACCGCACTTGGGCGTCGGGGTAGAGCAGATGGGCGATCTGGGCGGTCGTCGGGTCGAGCTCCACGCCCACCATCTGCGCGCCGGGCGGCGCCATGCCGATGAACGTGCCGCTGCCGCAACCGGGTTCGAGCACCAGCCCGTCGTCGAACCCGGCGCGGGTCATTGCCGACCACATCGCTTGGGCGATCGCGGGATCGGTGTAGTGGGCGTTGAGGGTGGAGGCCTTCGCTTGGCGCCACTGCTCGGAATCCAGCAGGGCGCGTAGCTGCTCGCGCTCGGGCGCCCACTCCGACTTGGACTCGTCGAAGATGTCGGCCGCGGCACCCCAGCCCGACCACCGCGCCAGAATCTCGTGCTCGGCCGCGGTCGCCGGGCGTCCGGTGCGGGTCGTGTCGGTGAGGACCTCGAGTGCGGCGATGTTGGCGCGGGCGCGGGACTTGGCCCCCGATGGCACCAGCACCGTCCCCGGATGGATGAACCGGGTCGCAGGCCCCACCTCAGTCGCAGGCCCAACCTCAGCAGCCGCGGGCGAGGTGGTGGCCTCGTCGACGGCCGCAGCGCTCGCCGGCTCCGGTGCCTCTGCGTCGGGGGTGGGGTCGGGTTCGAGCCCGGCCACCACATGGTCGGCCTTGATGTAGACCACCGAGCCGTCCGGGCGTCGCGCCGGGGTGACCCGGGTGCTCGCCCACGCCGTCAGTGGCAGCCCGGTCTCGGACTGCGGGACCTGCGGCAGCGCGTCGTCGGCCTTCGGTGGCAGCGGTGTCCCGCCCGGGTCGACGACGGCCGGGTCAGTTGGGATCCGCAAATCGTCCAGGGACTCAAACAGCAGTCCCTGGCCGTCGTCGACTACCTCTGCGCGCGCTCGGCGGCGTCGCGAGCCCGATCGGCCAGCGCTGCGTCCACTATCGCGCTCAGCTCCGGAACCAGCGGATGCTCCGGCCCGTTGGGCACCGCCAGCCCGTCGGTCAGGCGTGCTTGCAGCAGTTGCTCGGCGTACACCTGGAACCGCGGCGTCTGATCCGGCCACACCTGCTCGGTCAGTTGTTCGGTCTCGCGGGTCGCTTCGATCGCCGACGGCGTCAGCCACCGCTGCATCCCGGTCATCGTGTCCGGGTTCGGTTCGGTCGGCTGGTCGTCGTCCTCGGGGCTGCGATGTCCCTCCCACAACGTCGCCAGCACCGTCTCCTCCGCGGAGTACCGGGCCTGCTGGTACAGCCGCTGCGTCGTCGGCACGTCCGGGTCGTTGCCCTCGTGGTCGGCTTTCCACGCCGCGATCGTCGCCAGCTCGGTCTGTGACTGCGTCTGAGCGATCTCGGCCTCCAGCCGCGTCGCTTCCGCGGTCACGAAGTCCTCGAACTCCATGCGGTCCATCTGCGTCAGTTCCTGGGCGTACCGCTCGGTCAGTGTCGCGCGCAGATCGTGAAACATCGGTGTCCTCCTCGTTGTGGGTATCCATAGTGCTCTGCGGTGCCGACATCCGCTGCCCGGATGGGTGGGTGTCGTTGAGCAGATCGAACAGATTGGGGGTGTTGTCGTCAGGGGTGGCGTTACGCGCCATACGTCGGAGCTCCTACCAAGTGAGGTCCGCCCGGCCCGGCCAACGCCGGCCCTCGCGGGGGTGGTTATTGTTCTCACTGGTCAGAGGCTGGATCTCTGGCCGATCAGTGCCCTGGCAGGTGTGTCCAGCACCTGTCAGGGCCTGAGACATCTCATGGCGGTTCCACGCGGTCGCCCTGGCCGACAAAGCGATACCGATACCGGCCGCCTACAACCTCTGTCGCCATCAGTCATTCACCCCGCAGGTGATAGTCGGACTCGATCGGCTCGCCGAGTGCCTGACCGTCCCGGCAGTCGTCGACACTGCCCGCCGCAGGGTCCTGCATGGATTCGTGGCGCTGGATGCGGCGTTGGCGAGTGCGGTTCAGCTCGTAGTCGATGCGGCGGCTGAGGTCGCGGCCGTCGACTCGAAGCATAAGGATCAGTCCACCGACCACGACAGCAGAGATGCCGGTCACGGTCGGACCGAAAACGTCGAGACCGATACCGACCACTGCCGCAGCACAACCCAGAATCGAGACCATGGCGGCCGCGAATCCGGTGTCGATGCCCGACCGGCCACGGGGGATGGCATACCTGGGGTCGGAGAGTACGGTGACCGGATCGGACAGGCAGGTGCGAATTTCCGTTGCATACAGGGGTTTCGGGATGACATGGAGGAAGTTCGCTGCCGTGGCCTGAGCCAGGGCTGCAACTTCCACGCTGTGATCGGCCAGTAGTTCGGCCGCTCGTCGGCTCGCTGCGGCGAGGATGCCGTCGATGCTCCACTCTCCGGTGTAGTCGGCGGGGCGGTCGTTGCTCACCAACAGGCGAAGCGCCACCTGGTGAAGCCGTGATAGCTCGTCATCGGTCCACTCGGCCATCTGTGGGTCACCGAGGGCGCCGCGGTAGTGGTAGGACGCTGCGATTGTGGCCACCAGTGTCGCCCAGTTCTTTTCGGTGTTAGTGGCCGGCTCTTGCAGGAGAGCACGCCAGAGGGCGAAGGTGCCTCCGGCATGGAGTGTGGAGTTGACGATGGTGCTGCTCAGTCTGATCTCGCTCACCTGTGCTCCGAAGGCGTGCAACACCACTGTCTGAGCTGCGTGGTAGCGGGCCACAGCGTCGACGGTGTCGGAGTTCTCGTAGTTCACGCTCCGCTTCATGAGGCCACGGTGGGGCATCGCGGCGCCGGCGAGTCGGACGGTCACGAATGTGAGGGCGATGATCCCTATGACGGCGATGACTGTGGCTCCGGTGCTCACGAATCGTCCGCGGTCCTCGGCAAGTGTGTGCAGCCACGACCACACCTGTTCGCCACCGTCGTCGGAGGTCCAGAGGTCGCGAATCGCGAGGACAAGACCGACGATGACGGCCGAGATGCCCATGTTGGCAGCAAATGTCGACGACACCGACCGCCGGTAGGGCTGCCAGCCGGGTCCCATTGACGGTCCAGGAAACGACGCGAGGGGGATGGCGATCATGGCTGGTCTCCTTGGGGTGTATCGAGCTGGCCAGGATCGTGGGGTTGGCGCTCGGATGGTTGGCGGCGTTGGTGGAGGACGGCTCTGGTGACGACGACTGCGCTGGTGATAGCGAGGATCACCAGCAGGACGACGCAGCCGACGAGTGCCCAATGAATCAGTGGCGGTGGTGGCATGGGCTGTCCCTCAGGGTTATGCGGCGTTGATGTCGGCGGGCGGGTCGAACCATCCCGGTGGGGGTGGGGTGGATTGATCGGCCAGCGTCTCGGTGGTGGTGTGTTTGTCGGGTGTGCACAGGTAGAGCGGCCCGTTTTCGGCGGTGAGCGTCCGCCAGTGGGTGTCGAGGTGGGCGGTCCACCACGACGACAGTGCGGCGGGGTCTTCGCTCAGGCGGGCGGTCTCCCACGCCTTCCACAGCTCCTCGAGGCGGATGACGACTTCGTCGTGGCGCCACCATTGCGGGCACCAGCGGGTGTCGCGGTCGAAGCGTCCGGCTTTGATGTGGCTGAGCCAGTTGGTGAACCAGTCGGAGCCGGAGGTGAATCGCCAGTGCGCGCGGGGGTCGTCGTCGGGGCTGTCGGTGTCGGGGGTGGTCATCGGGAAGTCCTTTCGCGGAGGGCGGCGGGTTGGGGTGTGGCGGACAGTGCGGCCTGCTGGGCTGCGCGTTCTGCCCCGCAGGCCTTCTTGGAGGCGTCGATCAGTTCGGCGTAGGGGCCGAGCCAGTAGGAGTTCTTGGTGGTGACGACGGTGCGGTTGCCGGAGGTCGCCAGCACTGCTCGTTCGGCGGGTAGTGCTTTGAGGTCGTCGATGCCGAGAATGGGTTCGCTGGACCAGGATTCGCTGGTGCTGGTTGATCCGAGACCTGAGCTGGAGTGTGAGCGGCTGCGGCGGCGGACGTCGCGTTGGCCGATCATGCGGCTCAGGCCGGACAGGTAGGACTCGTTGTTCGATGAGCCGGCGTAGATGTAGACGTTCGAGGAGTCGACGAGCATGTCGAGTTTGTCTTTGGACCACACTTTCGCGGCCTGGGCCAGCGATTGCAGCATGGTGACGATGACGATGCCCTGGCTGCCGAAGTGGGAGTACCAGTCGGGCAGTTCGGGCAGTTTGCACACGTTGGCGGCCTCGTCGAGCACTGCCACGACCGGCACCGGCAGCCGTCCGCCGTTGCGTCGGGCTTGGGCGACGGCGGCTTTGAAGATGGTGTCGGCGAGGGCGGTGGTCAGTGCGGTGGCCGCGCCGGCACCTTCCATCGACAGGGCGTACATGGTGTCGGTGGAGGTGACGAACGCTTGCGGATCGAACTTAGGCAGGTCGTGGCGGATGTCGTTGCTGCCGACTGTGTTGTCGCCGTCGAACCGGACCCGTTGGGGTGGGAGGACTGATCGGGCGTAGGCGGGCACGGTCATGACGTTGATGAACCGTCGCGCCATGTCGTAGAGGCCGTCTTGCTGGCGGGGGTTGAGGTTGGCGGCGGTGTCGATCTTGGCTGCGGCGTCGTGGTGGCCGTGGCGGGTCAAGACCTGGCGGGCGACTTTGAGTTTGGGGTCGGTGAGCCAGCCGTCGACGTGTTTGAGGTCTCCTCCACCGACCGATGCAGCCAGGATGTGCAGGGCCAGTAGTTCTTTGGCTCCGCCGTCGAAGTAGGCGTCGAGGCGTGATCCTTCGGCGGTTTCGGCTCCGGCGAAGATCGCGGCGAGCTCGCGGGCGTCGGAGAGTTCGTGCACGCACCACAGCGGGTCCCACCACCACTGCTGGCCTTGGGTGCCGGCGATGTGCTGGAGGTCGGAGAGCCAGATGGTGCCGCGGGTGCGTGGCGGTTTGCGCCGTTGGGTGCGGTAGGCCCACAGTGCGCGCAGCCCTTGTCGGGTGGCGGCCTTGGCGGCGGGAGCGGTGTCGAGGTCGTTGCGGTCACGGACCCAGCGGGTGGCGTCGTAGATGTCGGGCTTGTTCGAGGTGGCGAACACGGCGCCGGGTGCCTGGCAGATCATGGGGATGGCGTAGCCGGTGGTCTTGCCGCATCGGGGTCCGCCGATGATGAGTCCGACCCATTCCCAGCTCATGTAGAGCGCGGACGTGCCTGATCCGATCAGCGATCCCAGCGCGAGCCCGTAGTCGAGGTGTCCGGTGATGGCGTCGCGGCCGCGCAGGCGCTGCGCGGAGTGTTTGGCGTCGCGGGCGGTGATGGCGTGCAGTTCCCGGGGACGGGGAAGAAACTGGGCGACCTGGTCGAATTCGCGCAGCACGGCGGTGGCGGTGCGGTGACGTCCCACGATGACGGTCACCACGGCGGTGGCGATGACCGTGACCACCAGGAGCACGGTGGAGGCCACCGGCCACTGGAATGTGCCGTCGACGGCGGCGGTGGCCGGGTTGATCAGCACTGGGCCGGGCTGACCGGTGAGCCAGCAACCCGCCCGCCAGCACACGTAGACGATCGCCAGCAGCGCGAACAGGGCTGCGGCGAGGTAGTAGCCGACCATGGATTCGTGTTGGCCGCGGTCGCGGCGATGGGTGGTGCTCACAGCTGGGCTCCGGTGTCGAGGGAGACGCTGGCGCCGACGTCGGGGGCCGGGGTGATCTGCCAGTCGCTGTCACCGGCGGCGATCAACGCGGCTTCGGGGGCGGGTTCGGTGTCGGCGATGAGCTCGCTGGTCGAGCGGTGCCCGCCCGCTGACGCAGCGTCGTCGACGTCGATGGCATAGTTCGCGGCCGCGGTCGACACCTGGTCGAGCAGATCGGTGTCGGCGACCTCGCTGAGGTCCTGGTCGCGGTCGCGACCGGAGATGGTGTCGGGGTCGACGCCGGCCTCACGTAGCCGCTCATCCCAGGCGTGCGCCCATTGCTCGGCGCGCTGCGCGGTGGCATTGGTCTGGGCTTGCCGGGCGGTGTCACCGTCGCGGGCGGCCTCGGCGGCGGCCTCACGGGCCAGGTCGGCCGCGGCGTGCGCTCCGGCCCAGCGGGCCATCAGATCCGGTGTCAGCGGGTGGCGTTCGGCGCTGGTGTCGGTGTAGCGGGGCTGGCGGGCGCCGGTGGCGCGCGCGGTGTTCAGGCGCTGCTGAGCGCGGGTCTGCTGAGTGCGTCGGCGGTGCTGCTGGCTGCGGACCTGACGCAACACTTCGTCGGCGTGGCGGCGGGATCGGCGCATGATCGAGCGGACCTCGTCGAAGATGTCGTCGACTTCGCGGCTGTTGTCCTGAGGGACGCTCTGTGGGTCGAGCATGGTGTGCCTTCCTTCGAGGGGTGATGGGTCGGTAGGTGGGTCAGGTGTCGGCGCGGGGGTAGGTGGCGACCTTCCACTGGCCGTCGACGCGGACGAGATCGGCGGTGACAGTGAATTTCCGGAACGAGGTCACCGTGGCGTCGATGCCGAGCACGGTCTGGATGACGGTGCCGCGCGCGCTGGCCTTGTCCGGTGAGATCAGCACCGCTGAGGCGTTGTCGACGCGGGCGGTGATGACGTCGAGGGACTGTTTCCATGCGCCCCACTGGGCGCTGGGCCGCACTGTGGCGGGGCTGTTGGCGGAGTCCAGTGCCTGGCCGGTGAGGGTGGCGCGGGTGCGGCGCAGCGCATCGGTGGGTGAGGTGTCGGTGGCGGGTTGCCAGCTGAACATGGTGGTGACGGTGGTGGTGAACACCCCGATCGGTTCGGCGCGCTCGGGCAGGCCGGGCGGGCTGCTGTAGTGCTCGCCGTGGTCATGGTCGTGTGCGGGTTCGGTGGTGTCGTCGCTGCCGGAGCATCCGGCCAGTGCGGCGATCAGCACGATTGCGAAGACGACCAGGAGGTGGTGGTGGCGGTGGTGGTTCATCGGTTCTTCTCCGGAAGTCCTTGATCGGCGAACTGTTTGGCGTAGGCGATGACTTTCTGGCCGTACGGGCGGGTCTGGGTGTCGTAGTCGCCGCCGGTGGGTGTTCCGCCGGCGTTGAGCACCGCGCCGACTCCGGCGTTGTAGGCGTAGGCGTAGAGGATTTCGCGGCCCTCGGCGGGTTCTTTCACTCGCCCGGCGGCGATCGCGGCGTCGATCTGTTTGGCGTTGGCGCACGAGAACCGGCCGGCGGCCATGACGGCGTCACCGATGTCGGTGGCCGAGGCGCGGCCGTTGCCGTCGTCGTCTTTGGCCCAGGACGGGTAGGTGTAGTCCATGAACTGCATCGGGCCTTTCGCTCCTGCCGGGGACACCAGGGAGGCGTTGAACCCGGTCTCTTGCTTGCCGATTCCGCCGAGGAATGCCGAGCTGATCTGCGGACAGAGCACCCCGGCTTTGCGGAACCATGGCTCGTAGGCTGGTGGGACGCGTCCGGCGGCGAGGTTGTCGACTCCCCCGCCGTGCTGGTCTTCGACTGGGCCGCAGTCGGCGCTCTCGTCGGCGCTGATGCCGCCGGTGATCCCGGGTGCGGTGTAGACCTCATTGCCGCGGGGCATGCCGTGGCCTTCGACGGTGGCGTGGACGTGGTCGAAGTGGTTCTGGGTGGGGTCGCCGCGGTCGTTCATGACGTTGGACTTGCCGACGGCCGGGTAGTAGGTCTGGCGCCAGATCGTGTACTCGAGCTTGAAGTGCTTCTTGTTGTCGAGGATGTATTTGTTGACGGCGTTGCCGAGCGCGATCCCTTGGGCGGAGGTGTAGTTGGGGATCATGACGTCGACGGCGCGGCCGGATGGGTGGTCGTTGTAGCCGCCGCCGTCGGCGCGCCAGCCGCCGATGGTCTGGATTTGGGGGAACTTGGCGGCGATCGCGCGGGCGAGGCGGATGGTGTCGACCTGGAAGTGCGCTTCGGAGCCCTTGGACTTGGGCAGCGGCGGCAGCGGACCCGACGGCCCGGACGGTGCGGGCGGGCCGCTGGGGGCGCCTGCCGGTGGCGGCACCGCGGCGGCGTTGAGGAACGTGCCTGCGGGTGCGGGTTTCTTGCCGGTGACCCCGGCGGTTTTGGAGGTGGTCGGCCAGGCGCCCCAGCCTTGGGACCCCAGGACGCGGTTGGCGACCTCCATCTGCTGTTCGCGGGTGGCTTTGTCGGCGGTCGGCGCGTACTGGCCGCCGCCGGCGCCGGTCCAGGTCGACGCCGCGAACTGCAATCCGCCGTAGTAGCCGTTGCCGGTGTTGATCTTCCAGTTGCCGCCGGATTCGTGCTTGGCCACCGCATCCCAGTCGGCGGCGGTGACGACGTCGGCGGCGGGGATCACTCGGGGTGCGGTGAGCACCCGCGGTCCGCCCGGTTGGGCGGGCGCTCGCCCGGCGGGGGCGGCGCCGGGTTCGGGGCTGGTGGACACCCACCCGGCCGGGTCGACTGAGTGGCCGCCGGTGAAGTCGCGGTGCCCGCCATCCCACACCTCGAAATGCAGGTGCGGGCCGGTGGATTGGCCGTCGTTGCCGAGCTTGGCGATGTGTTGTCCGGCGGTGACTTTCTGACCGGCTTTGACCAGCACGCCGTCGGCGAACATGTGCCCGTAGACCGTGGACCACACGTGTCCGTTGATGTTGTGGGTGAGCACGATCCAGTGCCCGAATCCCGAGGCGCTCCCGGCGGCGGTGACGGTGCCGTCGGCGGCAGCGTAGATCGGCGCGCCGATCGCCCCGGCGAGGTCGATACCTTCGTGCATCGCGCCGTCGCGCGGACCGTAGCCGGAGGTGATCTGAAAGTCCTTGACTTTCATCGGCTTGACCTTGGCGCCGGGTGAGAGGGTGGCGTCGGCGGGTTGGTCGACACCGCCGGTCAGCGGCAGGCAGGAGTCGTCGTCGCCGGCGACGGAGATGATGAGGGTGCACGAGGCGAAGAACCCCACGACCAGTGCCAGCAGCGGCACCAGCAGTTTGGAGGCGTTGCCCTCACCCACGAGGCAGGTCCCGGTAGTCGGTGGTGTCGCGGTCGAGGTCGCGGACGTGTTCGGTCAGCGCCTTGTTCATCGAGCGCATGACGTCGAGGCGGGTGGCCCATTCGCGGTCGCGGGCGGTGACGTCGCGGCCGACCCCGGCCGCCCGGCACCACCGCATGACGCTGTTGGTGCCGGCGCCGATGTTGCCGGCGACGTCGGCGGCTGCGGCGGTCAGCGACAGCGAGGTGCGGGCGAGCAGCTCGGCGACGGCGCGCACCGCCAACCGCCGGACTTCCTCGGGGTGGGCGGTGCGGCGCGGGTTGGGTTCGACCACCCAGTCCTGCACCTGTTCCCAGGCGCTGGGTAGCGGGTCGAGCGGGGTGGCCACCCCCGGGTCGCTGTCGGTGCTCATGCCGCGGATCCGGACTTGGCGCCGCGGCCGCGGGCGAAGCGCTTGTTGGTGTTGTGCATCTCGGTGGCGCGCTCGGTGGCGGTCAACCGCATCTGCACCGGGATACCGGGCTGCTCACCCTCTTTGATCAAGAACTTGCCCATACCCGGGGGGACGGTGTTGGTTTCGGTGCCGGTCGCGCGGACCCCGTCGGCCCAGTCCGCTTCGTTGATCTCGGAGACGACCGGGTCGTCGATGCCGCGGGGGGTGGTGGCCCACTCGGCGAGGGTGGCGGCTTCTTTCTCGTTGAGGTTGACCTTGCCCTCCATCAGCGAGGCTTCGTCCTCGGGTAGCGGGAAGCACACCTTGACCCGGGCGCGGTCGAGGAAGCCCATGGCGCGCTGGCGATCTTCCATCGAGTCGAACGCTTGGAGGTCCTTGACGGTGTGGGTGGTGAACAGGCTGCCGGTGCCCTGTTCGCGCTGGACGCGGGTCACTTCGTCGACGCGCCACACGATGCCGTTGCCGACACCGAGTACCAGCGAGAACTCGTCGCACACCAGGTCGTAGTTGCGGGGCTCTTGCAGGCCGTGATCGGAGAGCAGATGCGAGGCTTCGACGGCGGAGAATCCGTCCGACCAGCACGCCAGGAGTACCGCGGCGCGCAGCTTGCGGGCGTTGGCCGGCAGCCGGGACATGTCCACGCACACCCCGAGGGCGTCGATGTCGATGGGCTCTTTGGTGGGGGCGTTGAAGATCTCGCCGAACTGCCCCGACACCAGCTGGTCGAGCGACTGGCGCAGGTTCTCGGTCAGCAGCAGGTAGCGGTCGACGGCGATCGCGTCGTGGGGTCGACGCCCCAGGGCGCCGGAGGCATCGAGGAGGTCCTGGTGGGCGCGGCGCAGTTCGGGATTGGTGTCGGCGTCGCGGGCGGTGGCGTCGATGAGAGTTTGCGGGACCTGGCGCAGCAGGGTGAGCACATCGCCGGGCAGGGGCGCATTGGTCAGGGTGAACTCGTTGGCCGTGCCGTAGAGCACCCGCAGGGCGGTGGTGAGCAGGGTCTCCTCGTGCGGAGCGATGGGACGTCCGGAGCTGATCTCGAGCAGGCCGGTGGCGGCGGTGACTTGGCGTGCCCGCATTTCGCGTTCGGCGAGCTGGCGGGCCGCGGCGGGCAGTCGGGCGATGAGGTTGCCGAAGGTGCCCACGGCCAGCGGATTCATCGGCGAGTCGAATCCGACGCTGGTGACCTGCGGGGTGACCGGGGTGATGCCGTCCTCGCGGTACTGCACCCGGCCGTTGTCGTCGTGCAGGACCATCTGGCGCATCATGTTGACGAAGTCGGGGCGGTGATCGCCCATGATGAGCGGGCGGACCCCGGTCGCCAGGTCGTGGCAGACGATGCGCCGGTTCAGCGTGCTTTTGCCGAATCCGTTGAGGCCGAACACCATCGCTGAGGGTGCGGTGATCTGTCCGGCTTCGAACCAGCCGATCTGGTCGAACCCGACGGGTTGTCCGGTGTCGAGGTGCGAGCCGACGGGCGCGCCGTCCAGGGGGGCTGAGGCGCCGATGGGAAACGGGTAGAACCCCGGCACGTGCGCGGTGGTGCCGCGCAGTTCGTTGGGGCGGCGCACGTGGGCGACGCGGCCGCCGCCACGCCCGTCGAAGCCCCGGTTGGTGCGGATCAGGGCGGGCACGTCGAACTGGATCGGCCGGGCAATGGCGGCTTCGTGGCTTTCCCGTCGGCGGGCATCGTTGCCGAGTTTCTGTCGGGCGAGGTAGCCGGTGACTCCACCGCTGCGAGCGGTGTCGAGCAGGTCCTCACGGGTGTCGTCGTCGTAGAACGTGGTCGGCTTGGCCGAGCGTTCTTTGGTGCTCGGCCGGGTGGCCGAGGCGGCACCGGCATCCAGGCGCAACGTCGAGGGCGCGGTGTCGCCGTCAGTGGCGGCGGTGGTGGCTGTGCGGAGGTCGGTGACGGTCATGGTGGGGCGTCTCGCAATCGGTTAGCGGTGGCGGTGGCGCAGGGCTTCGTCGGTGATGTCGCCGTGTTCGGGCAGCAGCACCCCGAGTCCGATGCCGGCGGCGAACAGTTCGGCGTGGCGGTCGTAGCCGTTGCGCACGCCGAGGCGGGCGAACAGTGGCAATCGGTCGCGCACGGAGTCCACCGACGGGGTACGAGGGCGCGGCTCGGTGATCGTCAGCGTGGCGCCGAAACGCTGCAGGGTGGGCTGAAAGGTCGCCCGGATCGGGTCATCGGGGTGGATGGTCTCGGCGATCCGAGTGGCTCGCCAGGTGATGGCCAGCCGGGTGCGTGGGGTGGTTGGGTCCCGCTCGAGGAGCTGGGCCAGTACCGGACCCATCGCGTGTGGCGGTTCGAGCACGTGTGGGGCGATCACCCATGTTGCCGAGACCAGGTCGTTGTGGCAGAACACATCGCGCACCCGGTGTGGTGTGGAGTCCGGTGCGATGTCGGCGAACGCGGGCGCTGGGTCGTCGGGCAGGCCGCCGCGGTAGGCCCGCACTCCGACCGCGGCGACCTGTGCTGCGGTGAGCGGTGTGGTGGGCAGCCCGGCGGCGTGCAGGGACCCGATCAGGGTGTGCAGGCGCCGGCCCACTTCCACTGCCATTTCGTCGGGGGTGGTCTTCATTGCTGAGGTGGCCGCGACGAAGGTCACCGCGAGATAGGTGTCGGTGGCGAGGTCGGCGACGTCGAGGCGGTAGTGGTGATCTGTGTCCATCCACTGCCGGTGGGCGTTGTCGGTGCGCGGGAAGGTATCGGCGACGGCGGTGACCGCGACGACATCCCAGGCGTCGGCACCGAAGTCGATGCGGGTGAAGTCGCACAGCTGTTGCCAGTCGCGCAGTGTCGCGCCGGTCGCGGCGAGGATCACCGTGTAGTGGCCGGTGGCGTGTGCCCGGATCAGGCCGTAGTCGTGACCGCCGGCCGAGCGGTGCTCGGTGATCGACAGGACGGTGTTGATTTGGGGCAGCGTCGTCGCCGAGGTGGACAGGCGGGCGCGTGAGCGCTGGAGCAGCGAGGTCAGGGCCGGGAGCGTCGGCATTGGCGGGGTGGTCCTTTCTGTCCTGGTTAGGCGGCGAGCTTGTCGGAGACGGTGCTCTCTTCGGAGAGCACGACGCCGAAACCCAGTCCGGCGCAGAAGGTGACGAGTTGTTCGTCGCGGGCCGGTTCGAGTGGGGTGGCCGCTGAGAGGCCCAGATCGGTGACGAGGGTGTCGATCTTCTGGGTATCGGCGCCGATCGGGCAGGTGGCGGTCACGACCATCGACACCCGGGTCACGCCCGCACCGCGGGCCTGTTCCTGGCGGGCGCCTTCGGCGCTGTCCAGGCGCACCAGTGCGCGTTCGGGCAGTTTGCCGACGTGGGTGCGCACGGCCTGGCGGGCATCGTTGTGGTCTTTGTTGACGATGGTGGTGGCTTGGGCCGGGGTGTAGGGCTGGTAGACGAAGGTGACTCGTTTGCGGGGCACGTCGCTGTGCGGGGACAGCAGATCAGCGAGCACGTTGGAATCGAACGGCGCCTCGGGTTCGTTGCGCATCGTCCACGACATCGACTGCGCCGCATCGTGAAGCAGGCGGCCGTGCTGGTCTGAGGCCGAGGTCGGTCCGCAGTCTTCCCACCGCAGGCGCATCGGTTCACCGCTCATCAGACCGATCTCGAGGTCGAGCTCGTCGGCCGGGGAGAAACTGCGGCGGGCGATCGCGCAGATTTCGCGTTCGAGCATCGGCCGCACCCGCAGACCGGCGGCGTGGCAGTAGTCCCGAATCCGTCCGAGACGGCGCGCCAACTCGTTGCCCATGTCGGTGGCGTCGCGTTTGCGGTGCATGGTGTCTGCACGCCAGGTCAATCCGATCCGGGCTTCCAGGCGCACTTCGGCGGTCGGTACCGCTTCGGTGGCTTCGATGATGATCTTGCGGGCCAGCGCCGGTGCTGTGTCCTTGAGCCGGGACCGCACGATTGTCGAGGCCCGCATCCCCGACTCGGGCAGCGTCTCCATGGTGATCGTCGCGGCCACGAAGTCCGGTGATTGGCCGAGGAAGGTGAGCATGTCGCCGAGGCGGGCGACCCACCGGTCGCGCACGGGCTGGTCATTCCACTCTCCGCCCTGGGGCCAGGTCCGCAGTACCAGGGTGTAGAAGTTCTTCGACGACAACTTGATCAGACCGAACGGTGCCGACCCGTCGCCGGGTGAGAAGTTGAACGTCTCGGCCGTGGCCAGCGGCCCCGGTAGTGGGGTGCCGTCGGGGATCATCGTGAACGGCCCGGACCGCAGCAGAGTTTCACCGGCACGGCGGGCCTTCGACACCGAGCGTGCACCCATGCCCAGCTCCCAGGCTGAGCGGCCCCGCAGCGACACCACCAGGGGCACAAACAGCACTGCCAGCGTGAACGGCAGCCCGAAGAACTTGATCACACCGGGCAGCGGCAGCATCAGGCCCACAACGGCGACGAACATGAACACCAGCAGCACCATCGTCGAGAACATGGTGAACCCGAACGCGCCGGAGGACCGGAACGCCGCGGCCGGGCGGTACAGCAGTCGGCGGGTGCTCGCTTTGTCTGTCATGACAACCTCTTTCGACAGTCAGAGGGATGGAGTGGGCGGCGGTTAGTGCGCCATGGCGTGTTCGTTCCAACCCGAGCGCATCGGCGGCGGACTACTCAGTGACGGGTCGGAGCTGGTGGATTCGACTTCGGATTCGACGCTGTCGGCGACGGTTTGCATGGCTGCCCCGGCGAGCCCGCCGGCCGATCCCATCGCGTCGCCCAGCCCGGAGGTGGGACCGCCGCCACCGCCGCCGGAGCTGGCCTGCCCGCCCTGGCCGCCGGAGAGGGCGGGTTGGGCGCCGGGTCCGCCACCGCCCGATGGCGGTGGTGGTGAGGGTGCCGACGCCGTCGAGATACCGCCCGAGGGTCCACCGCCGCCGCGACCGGCGATCGAGGACATGCCGCCCGCGCCCGCGCCCGCACCGCCGCTGGCCCCGGCGGTCGCCCCGCCCGAGGCAGCCATGGCCGCGACCTTGCCCGCCGCGACGCCGGCACCGATGGCCGCACCGGCTGCCGCGGCACCCGAGCCGCCGCCACCCATGCTCGCCACAGCAGGGGCAATCAGGCGCATCAGTGCGGGTAACACGAACGCGCACAACATCATCAGCACCATGCCGAGCACGACCTGTTGGGCGTTGTCTTTGGAGGCTCCGGCGCGAAACGCCACGAAGTAGGTCAGCGCGCCGACGGGTTTGAACAGCAGGAACGCCACCGACCAGGCGACGAGCCGCTGGTAGCTCTGTGACCCGGGGCCGGTGCCGGAGAATGCCGCGGCCACCGGGAGTGCGGCGACGACCAGCAGCAGCATCGCCTCGCGCACCACCAGCAACGCCAACTGCAAAAAGGCGCCGAGGAATCCGACGAGGGCGAAGATGCCGATGGCGGTGGTGCCTAGTGCAGAGTTGGTCAGCAGGTTGAGTTTGAGGAAGTTCTTGATGACGTCGCCGTTGCCGCCGCCTGCGGTCACTGATTCGCTGACCAGCCAATTGGAGATGCCGTCGGCGATCTGCCCGCCGACGGTCAGTGCCAGCGGAATCGCGGCGGTGGCCATCGCCGAGCGGAAGATCAGTTTGAAGCCCTCCTCGGCGTCATCGGCCATGGAGCGTTTACGGTCGATCATCATCCGCAGGCCGAAGAACATCAGCGAGAACGTCAGGCCCACGATCTGAATTTGCAGGGTGTGATCGTGCACTTCCTGCATGAGGGAGGAACTGTTGTCCAACTGCGGGTTCGGCAGCTTGATCCACCACGCCAACGCCCACGTCAGGATCGTCTGGTAGCCCTCCAGGAGCGAGTTGACGATCTTCTCGAACGTCCCGCCGACCACACTGCCGGCCACATTGCTGGCGGCGTTGCCCGCGGCGCCGCAAAGGGCGCGGCTCAACGAGCCTGCCACGTCACACAACGGGTTCGCTGCCGCCTTACCGACCCCCACCCACGACGACACTGTCGCAACGATCAGCGCGACCACGACCAGGGCGTGGGTCCGTCGACCGGTCAGGGCAGCGCGCAGACGCGCATGGCGGCGGGTGCGGCGACGGTGAGAGTTGTTGGGATGGTTCACCATGGGGTCCACCCATCGCCAGTGGTCGAGATCAGCAACCGGCTGGGATCGTTGCCGGGTTCGGGGACCACCCACTTCCACTGGCCGTCGCGCCAGACCATGTCGACGCCGACGGAGATGGCGGTGAAGCCGTCGTCGCGAGTCAACGGCTGCGCGAACTCGACATGGGCGAAATCGGATGAGTAGGTGGTGATGCGCACTGCCACCGGCACATCCCGCATCTGCGCGGGTAGCCCCGGATTGCCGGCATAGATCTGTGCACCGTTGGTGCGCAGGTTGTCGGCTTCGGGTTCGGCGGCCGCGGAGACCACCGCGGCACGATCGAGCAGGGCGGCGTTCTGGTCATCGGGCGCCCAGGTGGCCCGCTGGCCGATTTGCCAGGCCGCCAGCGCCGCACCCTGCGGGGTGTGGGCAAACCCGGTGGGCACCCCGTCGGCGCTGATCGCGGTCGGACCATCGGAGGTGGAGAACGGTATCGTCGCGCCATATACGCGCTGCCACATCAACCCACGCGGCGGTGGGAGCGCAGCCTCAGGCTCATCGGTGTCGGAGGGATCGGTGGTCTGCGGGAGAACCTGGCCGAGCGGGTTGGTCGGGGTTTCCACCCGGCGGCCGCGGGTGTCGGTGGTGGGCACCCCGAACGCGTCGTCGGGCAGCCGGGTGACCGGGGTTTGCGGCGTACCCGACGTCGGTGTGTCCGTGGCGGTGACCTGTGGCGGAGCCGGCGTATCGTCATCGTCGCCGCGGATGGCGACCAGCACGGCCGCGCCGATGATGATGCTCAGCACCAGCAGCGACAGCACCAGGGTGGTGCCTTTGTAGCCGCCGGACTGGCGCAGTGAGTGCAGCGCTGCGAGGCGGCCGAGGTCGTCGCGAGGGTCGGGGGTGCTCATGGGGTTAGGCTCCTGTCAGTGCGACCATGTCGGTCGGCGTGGCGGTGATCGCGTCCACTGGTGAGGCGCCCGCCGCGGCGTCGGGCAGCAGCAGCCGCCAATCACCGAACGCGGGTGCCCACACGACCGTGGTGTGGTTGACCGTTATTGAGCCGTCCGGCATGCGGGTGTAGATGTCGACGGACGTCTTGTCGGGGGTGAACGCGGTCAGTTTCCAGCCCTGCACCTGCGGGGCCTGACCAGCTGGTACACCCGATGTGGTCGACAGCTGAATGCGGTTGGTGATGAAGTCATCTCGTGCTTGTCCCGGTGCGATGAGTTCACGGACCACCTGCGGCCACTGGTCATCGAGCGCTACCGAGAGACGCACGATGGCATTGACCGCGGCCAGCCCAGCTCCCGGCGGTGTGCGGTCGAACCCTTCCGGAGCGACGGCATCGGTCAACTCGGTGGGTCCTTCGGCGGCTTGGGGAATGCGCATGCCGTTGAACTCCACCCATCGCAGCTCGGTGGGTGGCGTCGTCAACGGAATCTGTTGCGGCGTCGACGGTGTGGCGGTGTCGGGGTCTGATCCGCAGCCGGTCAGCAACCCGGCCAGTGCGTAGGCGGCAACGAGGGCAGCGATCAGCCGAAGACCAGCACCGCCGCGGCGAGGTTGCCGGCGATCGCTACTACCCACACTCCGAAGATGATCTTGGTGAACCACTCCCCCGCGGTGATCTGTGCGAGTGGATGATCGCGCACCTTGTCGAACGCGATCGAGGCGCCCAGAAAGACCAGATGCACGAGTGCGAGCATGTTGGCTACGAACACGAACCAGCCGCCGATCAGGGTGATGTTGTTCATCACCTCGGCGGGCAGTTTCGCGTACGCCACTGTCATGGTGGTGTTCATCGCTGTAGCTTTCGGTCCGCACGGCTCACTGCCCGCCCGCGGCCTGGATGATCGTGGCGCTGGCCGCGATCACCATCGTCCCGACGATCGCGCCGATCGCGATCTTCACGCCCTTGTTGTCACCGCGGTCGGTGATCTTGTCGAAGGCGATGAAGCCGCCGCCGACGACGATCGCCACGGCGGTGGCGAAGTAGGCCAGGAAGGTGACCCACCCGCCGAATGTGTTGAGCCGGTCCGACAAACCGGGAATCGGGATGGGGTTGAACGCCACGTAGGTGGTGGTGGCTTTGGCCGAGGCCAGCGTGGACTGGAGCATGATCTCTTCCTTCTCGTGAGGGTGGAGGTTGTGGAGTTGTGCCGTTATGGGGTTGTGCCGGCGTCGCCTGATATCGCCGCGATTGCGGCGTCGCGCAGGCCCTGGCCGACGGCGGCGATGTCAGGGGCGACGACGGTGCGCGGATCGGTGCGTCGCGCCGCTGGGGCCGGGTCGGGGCCGGTCGAGGGCAACTCGTTGAGCGGGGTGTCGATGAGGAAGTCGTGCCAGGCGACGTGCCATACGTTCGCGAAGAGCCCGGACCCGACGAGCAATTCCCGATCGCGGCGGAGCCGGGCGGTCGGCTTTCCCTTCCGCCCGGCTACCAGCACCAAACCCAGCAGCTGCACGTGTGCTGGCGCATTGTTCGTCGCGTACTGGCGCGCGGCCAGCGACGCTGTGGCCAGGCCGCGCGCCGATTCCCGCGCAACGAGTACCGCAAACGGCGGCTCATCGGCCCGCCCGGGCCACAACTGGCCGGAATCGCCGACATGCTCGAGTTGGGCCGCGAGCGTGGACACACCAGCACCGCCGTGGCAGCCCACGGCCGCCACCAGATGCGCCGGTAACCGGGTCGTGCGCCGCCCCAACATCTCCGATGCGCTCGGCGGCAGAATCGACGCACCCCGAACTGCCCCGACGATCGGCGACCGGACCGCGGCAGAGCCCACACTCGCGGCCGACATCACCGCATCGCCTCCAACCATCCATTGGCGGCGTGGTCGCTCGCCGGTGGCAAACGGCGATCTGGGACGCAGTGCAGCGTTGGCGACGTGTGCACCCTCGTGGCGGCCAGGCGCAGATTCATCAGCTCTGGGTACAGGCAAGCGATCTGATCGGTAGTTGTACGGAGAGTGTGTGTATCACCGTCGGTGGGCGCGGTACACCGTGACCCGCTGCCGGGCAACGCTTTAGGTGACATGTGCGCCTACACTCCCTTCGGTGCGAGTTGGGGCAAGGTGACCTTCAGGCCGGGAATGGCCTTCTCTGCTTGCCGGGAGAGGTCGACCGCGGCGTCGGTGACGGTCTTCTTCACCTGATCGGCGGCACCGCCGAGGGCCGTGTAGGGGGCTTCGGCCTGCTCCGCGGTCCAGTTCGCGGTGTAGGTCTGGCCACCAATGGTGGTCTCGGCGTTGACATCTCCACCGACATTGACCTGGTAGTGAACCGCCGGCAGACCGGCCTTGGTCGCCTGGTCTGCGGGCAGATGCACCTCGAACTGGTTCGCGCCAGGGTTAGGCAGCGGAGCCGGTTTCGGACGCGGCGGTGCAGGTGCGCGGCGGTTCGGGTCCGGCTGGCCGGGCAGTCCCGGTTGACGCGGGTTCGCACCCGGATCTCCGGCGCCCAGGGCGTGCGCGAGGAGTCCACCGGCGGTTCCGCCGGCCACCCCGCCGACGATCGCCGCGGGAATACCCAGGGCCGCGGCGCCGATCGCCGCACCGGCTGCGGCGCCGATCGCTGCGCCCGTTCCGGTGTGCGCGCCGGGGAAGGGCACCACCATGGTCGACCCGATGACGGCTCCCACGCCGGTACCGATCAGCGCACCACCCACACCGCCGGTCACTGCGGCGGGCACGCCGAGGGCGACCGCACCTGCGGTGCCGCCAAGTGCGACGCCGATGATGGTGGCCGCGGCCTGGCGGGACGCTTCGTCCTCGGGAACGCCGACCGAGATGAGGCCCTGGGCGATCTTCGCTTCGCCATAGGCCGACCACTCGTTGATCGAGACCCGCTGACGGTCGGTCAGCCAGGGAGCATCGCGCTTGAGCTGGTCTTCCTCGACGAGGAAGTTGCCCACGCGCAACGTCTTCGGGGGCGGGGCAATCGGGCGGACCGGCGCGACCGGGCGGGGCAAGGTGTAGGCCCGCGGCGGCGCCGGGTTGTAGACGGTGTCGTAGTTGGGCTGGTTGTACGCCTGCGGATCGGCGTAGGGCCGATACGGCGCTTCCCGGGGCGGTGCCGGAATTGCGCCCGGACCGGGGTTGTAGTTGTAGCTCGGCGCAGTCTGCTGCGGAGGTGCGACCGGTGGGGTTGCGTCGTCGCCACCACCGCCGACCCCACCCTGCTCGAATCCATCGTCGGTCTCGCCCTGGTCGACACCGCCCTGTTCGTAGGCTACGGCCGAGCTGTCGACCAGGAGGGTGGCGCCGAAGGAACCGGAAACCATCAGCGCGGCAAGCACTGTCCCGACGAACGGGGTGGCTGGTGGGGCGGTGCGGTGCCGGCGTTGTGTCCGCGACCGCCGGGGCGGGGTGTCGAACCGCGGAGCCGTGACCGCTGGTGAGGTGATGTACATGAGAGGGGGTGACCTTTCTATTTCTTGTTTCGTGTGACAGACGCGATGTAGGTGCGTTCGCCGATCTGGGTGGTGGTGATGTTCTGGACATCGGGGTCGGGGTCGCGGGTGCCGTCGGGCAGGATCAACGTGACCGCCACGCGATAGCTGTTGGAACCGGTCTCCTCAATCGACAGGCAGTACCGCGCTTGGGGATTGAGCGTGTCGATGCTCGACTGCAAATCGACGGCGCTGCCAATGCCCTCGACATTGGACGAGGCCATCGCCCGCGCGGCCGGCCCCGAACGCCAGTGGAAGTAGGCGTAGTTGAACGCTTTGATCACGTTCGGGCCCGACGTCAGGTCGCCCGGGTCGCGGCCGGTGGTCGTGGCTCCCTCACTGGTTGAGGGGCATTCCACCGCATCGGAGAACGGGTCCGGGGTGTCCATCGCAGCAACCGGATCGGTGATGCCGTCCTCGCCGCCGCCGCTGACCAGGCCCCGGATCATGACTGCGATCGCCACTAGCCCCATGACCGCCACCAGAGCGGCAGCCGCCACGATCAGCAGCCACCGGCGGTCCCGACGTCGAACCGGGGTCGGAGCGGGCGCACTTCGTGTGAATGGCGCTGCGGCATAGACGTTGCCGGTGTACGGGGGCTCCTCGACTGCGGGCTCGGCGACCTCCGCGAAATCGGCGTCATCAGATTCAGCGTCATCGAGCGGGGCGTAGCTGTATGTGTCGTCGACCTGGTCAACGCCCCCTGCTGTGATGTCCTGTTCGGGGCGCGTCGGCTCGTCAACCCACTCGGTGAGCTGGTCGGAGTGAGGCTCACTGGTGTGCAGCCAGGACTGCACGCTCGGGTCGTTCTGCCAATCAGTGCTCATCCGAACGTCACCTCGTTCCCGTGGCGGTATGCGCGGGTCCAGCGATCGCACGCGGCGAGGTGCCAGTGCAGGGGGTGTTCGTCGCCGAACACACCGCGCCGGACCGCGGTCAGCGAGAACGGATCGATGGTGTGTAGCGTGTCGTCGAACACGTCGCGGTAGGTGGCGCCGACCAGCAGCTCGTCCGGCAACGAACCGTTCGAGCCGACCACCAGCACAACGCTGTTCGCGTCGAGGCGGTAGCCGCGGTCACCGGGCAGTACGCACCGCGCCCGTTCGTCGTAAGCCTCTTTGAGCCGCGTGATGCTGAGGCCATTGCCCATCCCCCATCGAGTCGACGCGCAGCCGTTCTCATCGGTCAAGATCACCGACGTGGCCGGGTCGGTGACTGCGGTGATCAGATCGATGGGACTCAACCACGCCGGCTCACCACCCTGCGAGCTGATGGGACGGTTCGGATGGCCGGGGTTGTGAGAGGCATGTCCCCCGAACGGGGGCCGGATTGCACTGTCACTGAACATGTACTCGCTCCTTCCGGAGTGATTCGCTGAGTGCGCTAGTGGAGAGGAAGGGTCTAGCTGGAGGTGGTGGTTCGACCACCACCACAAGCGCGGCACAACCCGCGCCCGCACACGCGGGAAGGGCTGGCCGAGAGGACGGTCAGACTCACTGCGAGGCCCCGCTGAGGAACGGCGGAAGGCCGGACGCGCCGCCAGGAGGTGTGGATTGCGGGACCGGTGAGGACCCCGAGGGAACCGTCTCGGACGAAGCCGATGGTGACGAAGTGTCGAGCTCCCACGGATACGCCGGTTCCGACGTCGCAGCGCTCGGCGGAAACGACGTCGTGGTCAACGATGGAAGCGTCGACGAACCAGCGGACCCCTCGCCGAACAGCCACGAAAAGTCATCGCTGCCGCTGCCGCTACCGGACGAGTTCGACGACCCGCCGTCCTTGCCGGCGATGTCGCGCGCGGCCGCCACGATCCAATCACCGATCAGCTTCGTCGGGGGCTGGCCTGTCGGCGTGGCCGACACCTGCGAGTACGACGTGTGCTGCTTGGCCGCATCCCAGTACTTCAACAGCGAGGACACCTTGAACAGGTCGGAGTTCGCTTGGAACTCGGACTTGAACGCGGTAAATGCCTCAGAGACAAGACGTTCCTGGGTTGCCGGTGGAACCAGCGTGACCGCTGCCTGGCCCAGCTTTGCGCCCAGAATGCCGACGATGGCCAGTGGATTCGCAGCACCCGCAGTAGCGATCGCGGCGATGGTGCTCGGGGTGGCGACTGTCTGCACAACGGTCTTCACCGCGTTGAACCCGATCGTGCCCACCTTGATGACCGCCGACAACGCGTCCTGGACACTCGGCAACGGCGTACGAGGGTCTGAGGCCACGGCCAACCGCTCTGACAGGGTCTGTCGCGGTTGGTAACTCACGGATTCGAGGTTGTTCTCCGGCGCCTGGACATCTTCATTGACCACCGGCACCGCGGTCTTGACTGCGGTCAATGCCAGTGCTTCGGCGATCGTCGACAACGACCCGATCGGATCGTCCGGGTTGAGTTCCGACTGACCCGCGATGTTGGTGACCAACCGCGCCAGCGGTGCGTTCGCCGGCGCATCGCAGGCGAGGTCGCCGGGCGTGCACGCGGACAGATAGCGCCCCGCGATGGCCTGGTACGACGTGTCCTCGACATCGCCAACCGGGGCGATACCGCCACCCGGGGCGTTGGTCGTCGACACCGCCACGACCTTGGACACGTTCGCGCCGCTTGTTCCCGGCACCGGATCGGGAGAAGTCTGCCCCGGCTTACCGGGGAACAACGAAGCCCCTTCGGGACGGCCAGGATCGCCGAGGTTGGCCAGCAGAGCCAGTTTGTCGGCGCCGATCGCTGCTTTGCCACCGACGATGTCGTTCAACACGATCCGCGTGACGTGAGCGCCCTGGGAGTAGCCGACCAGACCGAACTTCGTGGCCGGGCACGCGGCGGCTTTGTCTTTGATCCAGGACAGTGTCTTGGCGACCGCGCCCTGAACCGACTGCTCGTACGGGACCTTGCCGCCCGCTACAGCACCACCGAAGCCGGCGTCGTAGGGCACATACGCGCGGTCCATATCACCGCGGGCGGCCGTGATCGCCGGGTGCAGTACCTGAGACAGGAAGCCCGCGTCCTTCGACGGGTCGGCGTCTGGCGACGACTGGCCGGTGCCCTGTACCGCGTACACCATCAGACCAGGACAGCCCCCCGGCTGCGCTGGCGCGGCAGACACGTTCCCGACCCCGACATTGGCGAGGGCGATGACGGCCGTCGCCATGACGGCCAAGGTCGTCGCCCAGATCGAGTGTCGCGAGTCCTGTCCACCCCTCTGGACAGGACGATGCATCTCTACACTGGTCACCGGGACAGCCCCCCATCGACAGACAGGGAGCTGTCTCCTCGGGTGACCACACGCGAGCCGTTCGACGGCAAATCAATCGCGCTCGCGCGTAGTCGCCAACCACCACTCCGGAGAGGGACTGTTCGACGGCAATCTGACCGTCCCTCTCCGGAGCCTGGGACCTGTGCCATCGATCGAAAGTCGACAGCAACACCCCCAGACCAATCTGGCCCACGAGGATCGGGCTCAAGAAGGTTCGTCATGCGAGTTCCTTCACTCCAAGGGTTTCCCCGAAGCTGTAGGAGCAGCCCACCCAGACGACCGTTGTCAGCGCATACCCGCAGGTACACTGTTCAACGCCCGCCTCGATGCCTGCACTTACCGCATCGAGCTGGTAATCACCCGGTCCGGACGCCGTTCGAGTCGCCAAACTTTGCAGCGTCCGGCCGGGGTCAAATCCTTTGTCCTATGGCACTACATCGGTTCGGTCCACAGACCTCTTCTGTGGGACTCGAGCTGTGTAGCCGTCCTAAGGTGTCTGTACTATAACACGGTCTATACTCACAGCTTGTGATGATCGCCCGAGAGGTCCTGCAAAGTGTCTAGATATGAGCGCGCGAGGAATCTCTCTGTGAGCCGTCGTGTTATGCGGGGCTTCTCCCCCGATCGGTTGCGCCAGCTTCGAGCAGACCGCGACTTCTCTCTCTCGGACCTCGCGAGACTTGCGAACATTGGGCGAAGCACACTCCACCACTGGGAGACTGGACACGCGACCCCGCAGGTCGACCTGCTTGCACGCGCCGCTGACACGTTGGGTGTGTCGATCGGTGACCTGGTCCATGTCCCCGAACATGAGCGATTTCCAGGCGATCTGCGCATTCTGCGGGGTCTGACCCAGCCCCAGCTCGGTCGAGAAGCCGAGGTCCCCACCGCCACGGTTGGAGCAATCGAGCGCGGCGAGGCGGTTCTTACTGACGAGTACGGACAGCGTTTGGCGGCCGCCCTGGACGTTTCGATCGACGTGTACCGCGCGGCTTACGAGCGTTCTCGTCGGCGGCCTCCCGGCACGCCCGCTTAGGCCGACTCGCATTATCGGGCTCAATCGCCGTCGTCGCCTGCCAGGTTTCCCGGCCCATCGTTCGACATGGAGTGAGGGAAGTCGGGACACGGGCAAACACGCACTGGCGACAGGTACGGGTAACTTACGCATAACAACGCCGTACGTTACCCCTAGATGCGCTGAACCGCTACGCTGGTGTGACTAAAGCGTGAGAATTCCCGGCCAGGAGACGAGGTTTAGTGTCAAGCGCTACCTCGTTGCGAAGACGCCGCACAAAACCGAATAGGGTGCGAGGTGTGGCCAATAACCAGCGCTTCGGACGGCTCGTCGAGGCTCGACGCCGAGAGCTCGGCATGTCTCAGTCTGCCGTCCGCGAGGCCGGCGGCCCAAGCGCCCTGACGGTGCGGAGGCTCGAACACGGTGACATAGCGCAGCCGGACTTCGTGACCTTCGGAAAGCTTGATCAAGCGCTCCAATGGATGCCCGGCAGCGCGGGCAGGGCCTTCCAGGGTGGAGAACCGACTCCAATCTCAGAGGGTGATGGTGCTACCGCTACCGCGGCAGCACGGGAAGAGTCGGCCTACCATCGAGCCAGGCCAGCTCAGCCGGTTACGGCCTTCGAGCACGGTGTTGTTCTGCGGACCGACGCGCTAGCCGAACTCACCCGGAACGGTCGTGCGCTCGACGCGCTGCCCGACAATCTGGCTGACGACGTGCAAGCAGGAATCTCCGAACTGCGGTACACGATCGACCGGCTCACTCGAGCCTGGATCATTCGCCTTGCCGAGAGCTTTCGTAGAGAAGGTAACCTCGCCGATCTCGTGATTGCCCTGGATGATCACCTGCGGTCGAATCCGAGTCAGGGGACCACTGAGGATATTGATGACCTTCGATACCTTCGGTGGCTAGCCGGCTACTACCAGAACCCCTCAGACGACGAGCGTGAACGGTACGAACGCCGATTTTCAGGCAGTCAGTGAAGGTAGGCAACATGATCCCCCCTCTGAACGAGCGCATCAGCAGACTCGTCGCTTTCGGGCATAGTCGGCATGAACCGCCACTCACCGACCGTCAGATAGCGGACCAGCTATCCACAACGGTGAATGCTCCAGTGCCTGAGGACCTGATCCGCGGACTACGGGAAGGTACAGCGAAGGTCGTGCCAACCGAGTTGGTCGAGCCACTGGCTGCTGTGTTCGGCCTCTACGACGTCGCCTACCTTGCTCCGGAACATTCCTCGCTCTCGTCTGCCGAGGTCGACCGAATCCTACTCATGCACGAGAGACTCGAACTGCTCAGTGAGGCTCGCGATTTGGGTGTGCAGCACATAGCGACACGAGACGTCGACCAGGACCCGCAGCTAATTTCTAAGCTCAAGGCGGCCCTCAACGCTATGACGAAGAAGAACTCACGCGACGCCGATTAGGCGAGAAGCAGAGTGCTGTGCCCAGGCATTCGCTACGGCCTCCAGCTCTGCGTCATTGGTCGCCCAACTGGGGCGCGACGCCGGCACTAGCATCCTCGACCCCGGGGAAGAGCCCGGTGCGGTTGCATCGTGCTGTTCGGCGAACTTCCGGCACGCCTCGCCCAGAACATGGGCGCGCTCGTCGGGAGTGTCTGGCCACGCGGTATCTGGCGGTAAGTACCGTGAGACCGCAAAGATGATCTCTTCCAGCTCGATACGCATCCTGAACTCGCGTTCCGCCTCGCTGGGCAGACCATCGTCCGGTCCGAGTTCGGCTAGACGGTACGCGGGTGCAACAGCGGTGAGATCGCTCCAGAGAGGTCGCAGCTGGGTCATTCGATCCGCAGGGCCGCGGTTCAGCCCTAGCCTACGACGGATGTCTACAACCACCGCCGGAATACCGACTGGTATCCACGGCAGAAGCGTCGGATACAAAGCAAGGTCGTTACGCACCATGGAACGGGGCTCGGTGAGTGGGCCATCGACGCCAGCGCTCATTAGCCAGCCTGCTCCCATCACGAGCAGCAGATTGAAAGCGCTGAACGCAATCGCCAAGGACAGCAACGTCACTAGCAGCCGGCGAGCGCTGGTCGTCGATTTCGCCATCTGCCAGAGGGTTGCAACAACGACGAGCTCGGCTGGAATGAACAGGAAGCTGTGCAGGGTCAGGTAGGCCCCGGTGCGCCACGAGCCATCCAGCTCCTCGATTGCGAGGCCAGTGTGCCGAACGGGCTCGTGGATGATCAGCAGGGCGATGCAGACCACGGTGACCCCTGCGATCAAGGCTGGCCGTACCCACTTCTTCACGTCGCCGGTACGTGATCGCCAGCACAAGCCAAGCAGAAGCAGGGCGGCGGCCGAACACACTTGCAACATTGCTCCGATGAGCCGGACATCGCCCAGCGTTATGTGCAGATGGGCAATAACCCAGTCGTGAACAACCCCGATCCGGAGCGCGGCGTAGACACCAATGAACAGGGCATACCAGTGCGCTGCGGTCGTCGTCGGTCGTCGGTCGCGAATGATGAGCATTCTGTACGCGATAAGCAGAAGGCCGAACCCAACGCCAGTACCGACTATCTCGAGCGGGACTGCTGTTGTCGTCTGATCAATGAGAGTCTGGCTCGGAGTCATCGCTTCACAGGTTCAAAGAACGCACTAGCGATCCGATCGAATCGGCCGTCACCACGCTGCATGCGACTGAGCACCGCTAGGCGCGTACCGACGAGCTCAGCGGCGATCTCCTCGGCCGAATCAAACACGCTGCGGTGTAGCACGCGCTCCACCATCGCGAGGTCGAGGCCTTCGGCCAAGCCCGCCATCGCGTCGGGGTTCCATGAGTCGCCGCGGTGGTCGCACAGAATGTGCCCGATCTCATGGAAGATCTGTTGCCGCTGGTGCCGTTCGCTACGCGTGTCGTCGTAGTTGATGATGAACGCGTCTCGCGTGACCCAGAGCAGACCACATGAACCCGGTTCGCCGGCCTCCGGCGCTTCAGTTTGCCAAGGCGACAACTTGATCTCACGGTCGTAGCGTTCCTCTACCCAGGCGCAGAACTCATCGACCGTCCACGGTGGGATCAGCGGAATCTGGGCCAACACCTGGTCGATGTGACCGGACGACGCAGCAGTGTTGCGTCGCCTCCAGGAAGTTCCGGCCATAGCTCTATACCCCTAGACCCGCTATCGACCTTTACACACAACGTCTGACAGTCTGGGTGCGCTTACCCCGCCAAGAGGCCCCCGTTCGGAGAGGACCCAAAACACCAGTGCATACCTTCAACTCGGATTCACTGACGCTACAGGTTACCGAACATGGACCTGCGGACGGCGAGCCTATCGTGCTGCTGCACGGCTTCCCCCAGGACGCGACGTCCTGGACGGCTGTTGCCGAGATCCTGGCCGCATCAGGTTTCCGTGTCCTCGCCCCGAATCTGCGCGGCTACTCTCCCGGAGCTCGACCGCCGGGCCGGGCGGCGTACGGCTCCAACCAGCTGGTAAGCGATGTCGTGGCTCTCCTTGATACAGAAGGCCTCGACACGGCCCACGTCGTAGGTCACGACTGGGGCGGTGCGCTCCTTTGGACACTGCGCAAAACGCATCCTCACCGGATCACATCAGCGACCGTGGTTTCCACTCCCCACCCGGCCGCCCTCGCCTGGTCATTTACGCACTCAACTCAGGCGCTACGAAGCTGGTACATCGCCGCGATCGCGGTTCCTGCGCTGCCCGAGCTCTTCCTGCGCCATCGACTTGCCCAGTTCATTGGATCAACCGGTTTGCCTGCTGACCGAGCCCAGTACTACCAGCAGCGAATGCAAGAACCAGGCGCTGCCACCGCCACGCTGAACTGGTACCGGCAGATGATGATCGAGCAGGTACGGCCACCGCAGAGGCCCGTACAGTCAGGAAAGACGGACCCGCCCCCCACCGCCTACGTATGGGGCAGTAGCGACGCGTTCTACACGCGAGCGGTCGCCGAACGGACGTCGCACGTGGTCCGCGATCTCACCTTCTCCGAGGAGATTGAGGGAGGACACTGGCTCCCTGAGACCCACCCGACTCAGTTGGCCGCCGCTATCCGACGACACGTCGAATTGGCAGCTACTCGATAGTCGGCCTCCCAGCAGCGAGGTTTAGGCGAGGTTTGTCGTAGGGTTAGCGATATGTCGCACACCTACGGCGTGTCGATCCCGCGATTTCCATTTCTGCGCGGAAGAATGGCCGCCATGGCCGGCCGACCTCGTAAAGACCCCTCGGGCAAGCCCTTGGTGACTTTAAGTCTGTCTCCGACGGAAGCTCTGAAGACGACAATCCAGTCGGCTGCGAAGGCCCGCGGGATGAACGTTGTCGACTACTTGGGCGCCCTCGTTGCGAACGATCTAGGCCAGCCCATTCCCGGCGTACCACCTTTGAAGGAGGTTCTCCCGCTGCGTGATAGCGCATAACTGAAACGACGAACGCCCCCGGCGGGAACCGAGGGCGTTCGTGAAGTTTGTGAGTGTGAGCCGGGAATCTCGCACTCAGTGACCCCGAAGGGACAGTCTTGGAGGACTGGTCTCAGGGTAGCGCGTACCCATTTGTTCGCGCTAGTTCTGACGAACGCGTGTCGCATCACGACTCGGTTACTGAGTCGCGGTGGTCCGAGGTCTATCGGTTGCTGCGCGCACCTGGTGGCGAGAGTTTCGCGCTGGCGGGCACAGCGTCGGCGAACAAGGCTCGTCGAGAGCGCAGTGGCGACCCGATTGATCTGATCACCGAGGCCGAACGCGCCGGCGGTGGCAAGGCAATCTGGGCGGTCGTTGCCCCGATCCGCAGTGACCTGCTGGTCATCGACCTCGACCGTTGCGCAGAGCAGGTGTGGCCACGCCTACGCGATGTGCTCGGTGACTATTCAGCGAGCGCCGCTTATCTGGCCAGGTCAGGTAGCCCGGACTCGTTGCACGTGATTCTCACGTGCTCCTCCCCTGCGTCCGACCGCGGGATACGCGAGTTCCTAGCGGATCTCCGCCGTCAACTCAATCTGTCGGCTCGCCGCATCGACGTGCTGAGTCCGGGACATCTTCTACGTCTGCCGGGTAGCGCATCGCTGAAGCCTGGTGGACATCACTGCACACCAGTCAACGACGCCCTCGCCCCCATCACAGCGGTCCAGACCGCCGAACGACTGCGTTCCGCCCTCGGCAGTGATGAGCCAGGGCCGGTGGTGGCGACCTTTACCCGGCACGGAGACGGGTGGTGCGTGCAGCTCGACGCCGAGGTGTACCGCCCGGGACTCGAGGTAGAGGTCCACCGCCGCGACGGCCAGGTCAAGCGCGTACGTATCGGCGCGGTCGTATCCCACGCCGGCGACAGAGTTCTCGCTGCGATCACCGAAGACCTCACCCCCCACTCCCCTACCGCGGGTTCAATGGTCGCGCTGTCAGTTGCCGCGCAGATGCACGAATTTGCTCCCGACCCTGACGGTGCAGGCGAGTTGCAGTGGCAGGCCCCGCGAGCCTGGCGGCGTCGCACACCCATCTCCGCGCAGCAGTGGCGGGTCCTCAACGACGCCGGTGGTGAGGACCGCTCGGCCGCAGCGACGGCCGCGGCGTGGGTGCTGTGGGACGTAGGGCTGCGTTCCTTTGCCGCGGTGCGCTGGTTCTACGCGCACTGCCCCGCCTTTGCCAAGTTCCGCGATCGTGACGGTAACCGCCGACGTGCACGCTCGGCGTGTGCTGTGCACTGGCAGAGCATCGCTGAGCGCGCCAGTACCCACCGGCCGCCCCTGGACCCCGCCGACCAATCCCTCGTCAACGACGCCCTCAAAGAGGTTGCGACCTGGGATGACTCTGCACTTGTCGCGGCCGCGGTTGCGGTCATCACTCACCGGTTCACCGACGGCCACGGGCTCGTCGATCGCCCGATCGCCAAACGCTGCCTCGCAAGCTGGATGTCTATCTGCGACAGCCGCGCTTTTATTCACCTCCAACGACTTCAAGAGCGCGGCCTTCTAGTTCGCACCCGAGATTGGCGAGATGGACCAGCCAACGAAGCGGCCCTCTACTCACTGCGAGTGCCAGCTGAGATTTACCGGGGAAATGGTGCCCATGACGTCACAGACCCCCTACGGCTCCACCCCCTCTGGGGTCAACTAGGGCATGACGCCCACCTCGTATGGTCGCTCCTAGTACGAGAAACCACACCTGTCCGCACCCTCGACCTCGCTAAACGGTCCTCTGCCCCCGTCGGTGGTTCTGGATGGGGAGTTATAGGGATGCTCACTACGTTGGTTTCGCTGGGGCTGGTCTCACGGACGGGTACCGGTAAAGGGACCAGCTGGACAGTGACACCCGAGCAGGCAGATGGAGCTGCAATTGATCGTGCGGCGCGATCGAGCGGAGCCTTCGAACGGTCCAAACAACTTCTGGCGCGCATCGTAGGTGAACGCAAGGCCTACCACGCGGAAGGTCCAGGTGAGAGGGCCAGAATGCGGGCCGGGCTCAAAGTTCTACGGGAGCGCCTAACCCACTCTGACGTGGCTGGCCGGGACCAAGGGAGCCTGTTCTCCGCACTCGCTGGGAACAGCGAGCGACCAGATACTCAGGCGGTGGGCCGTGCTGTAGAAACATGGCCGGGTCGTGGTCGGTCCGGCGGGCGACTGCGTGGGCCGTAAGTGGGCCTTGGTTCCGTGAGGTCTCTAGGTGGTAGCCGCACTCCCCTGTCGACGCCGTGGCATCGCGTTGTAACGGCACAATTGCCTAACTGGGTAATTGTGCAACGTTCGAACGCGTGAAAGGTGGAAGTAACCACTGGGTGCCGTTGCGCATGAACCATGACGGTTTGGTCGTGGTCGGTCCGGAGTTGGTTTGCGTGGGCCGTAAGTGTGGCCTTGGTTCCGTGAGGTTCTCGGGCCGCACTCCCCTATAGGTGCCGTGAAGAAGGGTTGTAGCGTTACAATTGCCTAACTTTCCAACCTTGCGAAGTTGAAACACGCCAGTGTTTCAACGTAGTAACTTTGTGCGTGTCGAACGTTGCGCTGGCCCAACACTGTGTAGTTAGATGGTTACAACGGGAGAAAGTGGGAACGGCGCAACGCGACAACGCCGTAACTGCCTAACCGGGGAATGCTGTATAGCCGTAATGATGTAACGCAGTAACGCCGTAGGGATGTAACGGCCTAACGCTATAACCCGCCAATTGGGCAACGCCGTAACCATGTAACGGTGCAACGGGCTAACACTGCAACGTTCCGCATGTGTGCCGTTGCAATGGCAAGTACTACGTCTGCGGCGTTCTGCAGTTACAACGCT